>JAHWKK010000012.1 GCA_019347945.1 Acidobacteriota bacterium
GCTCAGCTCTTCTGTGTTGGTTGGTGGTAGCCTACCACAATTGGACCCCCCGCGGTTTTTGACGTTTTTTCGGAGCTGTCCCACTGGGGGGGCGCGGGGGGCTTGGTACCCAATTTCTACAATAAACCTCATCCAG
Organism: Acidobacteriota bacterium; assembly: GCA_019347945.1. Taxonomy (NCBI): domain Bacteria; kingdom Pseudomonadati; phylum Acidobacteriota; species Acidobacteriota bacterium. The sequence goes on from JAHWKK010000012.1 coordinate 137, forward strand.
CTCTTTCTGGGTATACTCGGTAATTTAAGGCAACCACGCCCCCCCCGACCCCGTCTTCGAAGTCCCGCCGCTACTTCCGGGCGGCTTCCCTTTTGAAGGGATTCTTCGCGAACCCCGTGATGATCCACGTTCCCGACTTCACATCCTTCTTCATCTTGATGAAGCCCTTCTTCTCGGCATCCTCGAGCAGTTCGCTGAACGTGTCGTAGCCGTAGTATCCCTCGTTGAATGTGGGCTTTTTGCGCTGCATCGTCTGCTTGATCATCGAGCCCCAGAGAATTTCCTTGTTCTCGCGCATCAATGCCTTGATCGACTCGAGCAGCAGTTCGAAGACCTCGTTCTCCTTGTCGTCGCCGCTTCCGACCTTCATCGTGTCCTGTTTGCCGCGCACCAGATCCTCGTAGAAGATGAACTCGTCGCAGTTGGCGATGAGCAGATCGCTCGAAGAATTCTTGACGCCGACTCCGATGACGAACTTGTTGTTTTCCTTCAGCTTCGAAACGAGGGGTGAGAAGTCGGAATCTCCCGACACGATGACGAAAACGTCGATGTGTTCCTTCGACCACGCCATGTCCATCGCATCGACGGCCATCCGGATGTCGGCGGAGTTTTTTCCGGAATAGGCTCGGGCGGGGATCTCGATCATCTCGATCGCGGCTTCGTGAATGGGTCGCTTGTACTCCTGGTAGCGCTCCCAGTCACAGTACGCCTTCTTGACGATGAGTTTTCCCTTTTCGAGGATGCGCTCGAGGACGAGGTCGATCTCGAACTTCTTGTGTTTGGCGTCGCGGACTCCGAGAGCGATGTTCTCGAAGTCCATGAATAGTGCAATTTTTGCTTCGTCGTTCATTGGGTTTCATGTCTCCTGAATGGTTGGCTGATGTGCCGATGATACGGAATACGGGCTCCGACCGGAGCGATTCTCTGCGGCGTCGTGATGGCGAGACTCGGAACCTGGGCAGATTTCTTTCGCCCCTTCACTCTCATACCGCCACTTCTGGGGATCATTTCCGGTGCCGTCTGTGCGTTCGGTTCGATTCACAATCCTGATCCCGAGAGGGCGGTCACCGTGCCGGTGGTGCTGACCGTCGCCCTCGGATCGCTCTGCGCATCGCTCATGAACGCCGCGTCGAACGGTGTGAATCAGATTTACGATCTCGAGATTGACCGGATCAACAAGCCCCGCCGCCATCTCGTGACCGGACGGATCGGGATCGATGACGCCTGGAAGGTATCGTGGGCCCTCTATGCGATGGCCCTGATTCCGACCTGGCTGGTCGTCGTCCACCCCTACAACACATTTCTCGCCAAGTTGTTCGCACCGCTCGAATGGCATCAGTGTTTCTTTCTCTATCTGGCCGGCCTCCTCTTCACTTTCGTCTACTCTGCTCCGGCCCTCGGCAGGACAAAAGCGAAGGGGATGTGGGCGAACTGGACGATCGCCATCCCCCGGGGCTGCCTTCTCAAGGTTGCCGGCTGGTCGATGGTGGCCTCGATCTGGGCGACCGAGCCATGGTACATCGGTTCGATATTCATGCTGTTTCTGGTGGGGGCGGCGTCGACCAAGGACTTTTCGGATATCGCGGGGGATCGCGCCGGAGGCTGCCGAACGCCTCCGATCATTCATGGCGTTCGAAAGGCAGCGTGGATGATCTCGCCGTTCTTCATCTTTCCCTGGCTGCTGATCTCGATCGGTGCGGTCGTCCGTGATCCCTTTTCGAGGAGTGTACATCCGATTCTGACAGGAAACGCTTCGATTCTTCACGCGCTCACGATCGTACTGGTCGCCTGGGGGTCGTACACGGTCTACCTCCTGCTGCGGGACCCGGACGAGCTTGCCAGAGTCGAGAACCATCCCTCGTGGAGGCACATGTACATGATGCTGATGACCGCGCAGGTCGGGTTCGCGGTCGCCTACGTCGTCTGAGGTTCAGCGCTTCCGGCCGGCCAGGCCGGGCTCACCGGTGTCGATGTCGATGACCGCTCGTTCCGGCTCCACCAGCGAGTCCTCGATCTCGCACCGCCACTTGTCGCCGTCGATCCCCAGAATCTCGTCTCCCGGCGAAATCACGGCGCCTTTTTTCCAGGCGTACTGCGACACGGAGTAGAGGTAGTTGCCGACGTCGTGAGGGTCGTACTCTCTGGTGTGGATCTGAAAGTCGTCCAGGCCGACGGCGGTGAGCCCCAGGGTATCCATGATGATCTCGGGGGTTGGGAGAGGGCGGTCGTTCTCGTCCCGGTCGATTCGGAACAGACGGACGTTGACTGCACCGTACAGCGACTCGGGCCCCTCGTGCTCGAGCGAGCCGATGAAGGCGTCCGGCTCGACCAGCTGTTCGGTCGTGACCCAGTGGATCGCGGCGGGACGCGAGAGATTCGTCGCAGCAACGACGAACTGGTTCATCAGCCTGAGCCGCAGTCTGAAGTCGAGAGTCGTCGCGCGCAGATCCCGGATCGTGACGCGATGCCGCAGCTCGCCGGCGACTCGTCTCGCCTCAGGCCAGCTCCACGACTGTCGTACGGCGGCTCGAAGATGTCCGTCGTCGAGTCGCGATCCCGGCAGCTCGACGACCCACCTCGATTCGGCGTTCCCGAGCTCGTGCGCGCTGAACGCCGCGACCGCTCCGCGATCAGTCTCCGCAAATGTTCCCTCGCCTGAGATGCGGCTCCAGTCCGCGACCGGTGGCTCCCGATAGAGCAGCTCGACCTCGATCGAATGGGCGAACCCTTCTTTGCTACCCGGTTGCTGCGATCGATTTCGAACAAGCGTAGGCACGAACCTGAATCCTCTCACAAAATCATGGCGTTTTGTCCAGCTCGGACGACACGAAACATCTCGAGGCTCGACCAGCGATCGAGCTGCGAATGAATTCGTGTTTCGTGCGGCTCGTACACTGGCAGAGGTGATGCACGATTCGTTCTCGTGAACGACTTTTTCCACGCCCGTATGCGACATCTCACGGCTGCAGCTGCCGGAACGGTCGTCATGATCGTCTACATCTATTTCGGCATGGTCGCCTGGAACTATCGGCAAATGTCCGACGTCCTGCTCAGCGAGCAGTGGCGAAATCCGACGAAGATATTCACGAAGACCGATCAGGAGGAACCAGTCGTCGAGGTCTACGGCGCCGACTGGCGGCAGTCGGAACCTGTGTTGATCGAACAGATTCCGGATCATGTCCAGAAGGCGTTCATCACCGCGGAAGACATTCGATTCGAGCGGCATCTCGGGATTGATCCGATCGGAATGCTGCGGGCTCTGATCGTCAATGTCCGCGCGGGAGCGGTCCGGCAGGGAGGAAGCACGATCACCCAGCAACTCGTCAAGACCAAGCTCCTTTCAAATGAACGTACGTTCGCGAGAAAGCTCGTCGAGGCACCGCTGGCCGTGCATCTCGATCGGAAGCTGTCTAAGAACGCCATCCTCGAGGCGTACCTGAACGAGGTCTACCTCGGGCATTCCGACGGCCGTGCGATTCGAGGGATCGACGAGGCGGCGCCGATCTATTTCTCGACCGGGGTCGAAGATCTGAGCGTGGCGGATGCGGCTCTTCTCGCTGCCATCGTGCGGGCACCGAATCGCGACAATCCCGACAGAAATCCGGAGCTTTCGAAGACGCGCCGCGACAGGGCTCTCGAAACGATGAAAGACGAGGGATTCATCGAAGAAGCCGAGCTCGAACGAGCGAAGGAAGCAGAGGCGAAATTCCGACGAGGCGCACGAACGGAATCGAGCCAGTACCGCTGGTACCTGCGGGGGCTTCGAACAGAGGTCGAGCAGCGCGTCGGAAGGAACGCGCTCGAGCGCGGAGGCCTTCGAATCATCGCCTCGATCGATCCGTCGGCCCAGCGAAGTGCCGAAATCGCGGTTCGCCAGGGCTCGGCGCGCCTGCGAAACCAATACTCCTGGATCCGGAACCCGGAGACGGGCGGACCTCTCCAGATCGCGCTTCTCTCGATCAATCCCTTCGACGGCGGCGTTCAGGCTCTGGTCGGTGGGATCGACGGCGAGTTCGATCGAACCAGACTGATGAGGCGTCAGCCGGGATCCGCGTTCAAGCCGTTCGTCTATTACCAGGCAATTGCTTCGAAGAGGATCTCCGCTTCGACTTTGATCGAGGATCTGCCGCTCGAGGTGGACATGGGAGGTGGCGAAGTCTGGACGCCCCACAACTACGATGAGAAATTTCATGGCCGGGTGACGGTCCGGACCGCGTTCGAGCACTCGCTCAACGTCCCTGCCGTGCGAATCGCGGAGGATACGGGACGGGGCGAAGTCATTCGGACGGCGCAGCGTTTCGGACTCGATTCGGATTTTTCCGCGGTTCCCGCGCTCGCTCTCGGCGTCGAGGAGGTTAGCCCGTGGGAGCTGACGTCCGCGTACACGACGTTTCCAAATCTCGGCACCCGGGTCGAGCCGCACTTTGCTGCGCGGATCGAGAATTCGGATGGACGCGTTCTCTGGGAGCACGAGCCGAGACCCGTGAAGGTGACCGATCCGGCCCCCGCATACGTGATGCACTCGCTCCTGCGAGGCGTAGTTCAGAGAGGAACCGCTCGCCGGCTCCAGCAATACGGACTCGGGTACGTCGCGGGTAAGACCGGCACGACAAGCGATTACCGCGACGCATGGTTCGTCGGCTACACCCCGGAGATGGTGACGACCGTGTGGGTCGGATTCGACGACGGCTCGCCACTGCGACTGTCGTCATCGGAGGCGGCGCTTCCGATCTGGGGTCGATATATGAACGACTTCGAGCCGAAGCGGAGAAATATCGAGCCACCGAATGGGGTGAACATCCTGCAGGTCGATCCGGAGACCGGCTACATCTGGCAGGAGGGATGTCCGGGACCGCGGGAGGAGGTATTTCTGCCGGATACCGAGCCTGCTCGAAAGTGTCCGCGCGGGATATTCGGAAAGTACGCTCGTGACCTGATGATCAATCCGGAACTGGCCGAGGAGCCCGCGGCGATTACGCTCGACAAGTTCAGACGGTGGTCCGACGAGGCGGAGCAGGGAAGGCGAACCTTTCAGCGAAGGCTGAAGAAGTGGCGCGACCGGATCGAAGAGATTTTCGACTGAGGGTTGCGTTGCGGTACGAATGGGCGTACATTCGTGAAGTAGCTGGATTGATTTGGGGTCGCTTGCAACCAGCCTAAAAAAAGCTAAAGAGCCGAACCGAAACAACGGATCGAGCAAGCCCCACGGATGTGGGGCTTTTTTCTTTTTGGGGAGAATGTGCAGGACTTTCTGAAAGCGCTTTCGGACTCGACCGCGTACCTGTTCGACGGTGCGATGGGGTCGATGCTCTACTCGCGCGGTTTCTACATCAACCGCTGCTGGGAGGAGCTGAATCTCCGCGAGCCGCAGGCGGTTCTCGATATCCACAGGGAGTACCTGGCGGCCGGATCGGACATTCTCGAGACCAATACTTTCGGGGCGAATCGATTGAAGCTTTCCGAGTTCGGCGCCGTCGAGCAGCTCGAAGAGATCAACCGGCGTGCGGTCGCACTGGCGCGGACCGCGGCGGGCGACGAGGCGTGGATTGCCGGAGCCATCGGGCCTCTGGGTGTCCGGATCGAGCCGTACGGTCCCACAGGGGTCGATGAAGCCGAGGAGATTTTCCGGGAACAGCTCAACCCGATGGTTTCCGAGGGGATCGATCTGGTCGTGCTCGAGACCTTCGGTTCGATCGACGAGCTGGCGGCCGCAATCACGGCAGTCCGTTCGGTGAGCTCGCTGCCGATCGTCGCACAGATGACGATCGGACCGGACATGCGAACCGCGTATGGCCACACGCTCCGGCAGATTGCGGCTGCGCTGGAACAGCTTCAGGTCGACGTGATCGGTCTCAATTGCTCGGTGGGACCGGATCTGATGCTCGACGCGGTCGAGGAACTCGCCGGCCTGACCTCCCGGCGGATCTCCTGCCAGCCAAACGCGGGATTCCCTCGTGAGGTTCACGGTCGGAAAATCTACATGGCGTCTCCCGACTACATGGGGAAGTACGCGAAGCGGCTGGTCCAGAAGGGTGTGAAGCTTCTCGGCGGTTGTTGCGGCACCACGCCGGACCACATTCGGATCATGGCGGAGGCGGTACGTCCGCTCACTCCCAGGCGGCGGCCGGTCATCGTCGAGCCGGCCGAAGAGAATGGCGGTCTCGACCCGCTTCCGCTGGCGGAGCGATCGGCGTGGGGCGAAAGGCTCGCGCAGGGAGAGTTCGTCACGACGATCGAGATCGTACCGCCGAAGGGAACCGATCCTGATCGCCTGCTCGAGAAGGTCGCTGCCATCCGCGATGCTGGTGTTCACGCCGTGAATGTTCCGGATGGGCCGCGGGCGCAGAATCGGATGGGTGCCCTCGCCACGGCTGTCCTGATCCAGCAGCGCACCGGGATCGAAGCCGTCCTGCATTACTGCTGTCGCGACCGGAACCTCCTCGGAATGCATTCGGACCTCCTGGGAGCCGCGGGGCTCGGTTTGAACAATCTTCTTCTGATCACCGGCGATCCTCCGAAGATGGGCCCCTATCCGGATGCGACCGCGGTCTTCGACATCGATGCGATCGGACTGACCAACATGGTGAGTCTGATGAATCGCGGTCTCGACCTGGCCGGCAACCCGTTTGGTGATCGGAGCCGGTTCGTGATCGGTGTCGGAGTCAACCCCGGACACGTCGACCTCGATTACGAGCTCCGCCGGTTCGACTGGAAGGTCAAGGCGGGTGCCGAGTACGCGATCACCCAGCCGGTTTTCGACGTCGAGCAGCTCGAGTGTTTCCTCGGAAAGGTGGAGCACTACGGTATCCCGATCGTTGCCGGAATCTGGCCTCTGCTCTCGTACCGGAACGCGATGTTCATGAACAACGAAGTCCCGGGAGTGTCGGTTCCGGAGGAGACGATCGATCGAATGCGGCGCGCCAGCGAAGCCGGCAAAGAGCATGGGGTTCGTGAGGGGGTCGCGATCGCCCGCGAGATTCTCACCGCGGTGAGGCAGAGGGTCGCCGGGGTTCAGGTGTCGGCCCCTCTCGGCCGGGTCGATCTCGCGATCGAGGTCTTCGAAGGTCTCGTGGAGTCGTCGCAGACGAAGATCCGGTGATCCGCGGCGGCAGCCGGGCGCTCTGCTATCCGCCTCCGCAGTAGACACCTGATGAATAATCCGGGTTAGGATATGAATCCGGAGGACGCATTCATGATGACCACGACCCTCGACGCGATCGTCGACAGCAGACGTTTACTCGACCACTCCTTCTATCGGCGCTGGAGCTGCGGCGAGCTTCCGCTCGACGAGCTGCAGACCTATGCGAAGGAGTACTTTCACTACGCGCTCGCCTTTCCGACGTTTCTGTCGGCCGCACACGCACAGAGCGAGGACATCGAAGTCCGGCAGCAGATACTCGAGAATCTCATCGAAGAAGAGCGAGGGCCGGGCAACCATCCCGAGCTGTGGCTGAGATTCTGCGAGTCTCTCGGACTCGACCGCGAGGAAGTTCTCAGCCACGAGCCATCCGCAGCGACACGGGAACTGATCAGGACGGTGCGTGAGCTGGCGCTTTCGAGCACGCATGAAGGACTCGCTGCTCTGTACGCTTACGAATCTCAGGTGCCGGACGTCGCTCGAGCGAAGATCGACGGCCTGGCGGAACATTACGGAATCTCGAGACCCCGCGACATCGCATTCTTCACCGTCCACATGACGGCCGACGTCGAGCACTCCGAGACCGCGCGGCGCCTGATCGAACAGCTCTGTGATGGCGACCGGAAGCGTGAGGATGCTGCGGAGGCAGTCGAAGCGACGACGCGCGCTCTTTACGGATTTCTCGATGGAGTCGAGCAGCAGGCTCGCGCTGCCTGACGGGCCCGAGGTCGACGCTGTTCGCGAGCTCGCGGCGATTTTCGCCAGTTCCCGAAGTGTCGCGGTTCTGACGGGCGCGGGCTGCAGCACCGAGTCCGGCATCCCCGATTACCGGGGAGACGACGGGGAGTGGAAGAGACCCCGGCCGATGCTCTTCGACGAGTTTCGGCGAAGCGCAGCCAACCGGCGGCGATACTGGGCTCGCAACTATGTCGGCTGGCCTCGCGTCAGAGACGCCAGGCCCAACGGCACGCACGCTTCGCTGGCGGTGCTCGAACGGGCCGGCATCGTTTCGGTCGTCGTGACACAGAATGTCGATGGACTCCATGGCAGCGCTGGTCACCAGAGGGTGATCGAGCTTCATGGAAACGCGAACCGAGTCGTGTGCCTGGCGTGCCTCGAGCGATTCGACCGGGCAGAAGTGCAGATCTGGCTGGAGAAGCGCAATCCCGACTGGAGCTACGGAGAGGCCGCGGTCGCTCCGGACGCGGACGCGATCGTGAGCGACGCCGATGTCGCGAGTTTCGAGGTCGTCGATTGTCCGCGGTGTGGCGGTGATCTGAAACCGGATGTCGTCTTTTTCGGAGAATCGGTTCGCCGATCGATCGTGGACGAGGCCTTCGCGGAGATCGACCGGTGCGACCTTCTCGTCGTTGCGGGTTCGTCGCTGAAGGTATGGTCGGGATTTCGCTTCGTGAAGAGGGCAGCGAGTCGGGGAACCCCGGTTGCAATCATCAACAGAGGGAAAACCCGCGGCGATGATCTGGCTTTGCTCAGGCTCGGCGGCAGTTGTGGAGCCGTGCTCGCCGACGTGACTCGGGAGCTCGGGCTGAGCGAGATGCGCTGAGCGTCAGCGGGCTTTCCGCTTCGCGGACGGCTTCTTCTTCGAGGCCGCCTTTTTCGCGGGCTTCCGCTTCCGGGACGTTTTCGAAGCGGAAGCGGCAGTGGCGCCCGATGTGGCGCCGGAGCGCTCGAGGCTCCGTTTGAGAGCCTCCATCAGATCGATGACTTCGCCCTTCGGCTTATCGGGTGCAAGCGATACGTCTTTTCCCTCGATCTTCTGGGCGATGACTTCTCTGATCCGTTCACTCTCTTCGTCGCGATAGTTCTCCGGCTCGAATCTCTCGGAGGTGACCTGGTCCGCGAGCGTAATCGCGAGGTCGAGCTCTTTCTGTCTGATCTCGACGTCGGTATCGATGTCGAGCTCGCTGAACTTGCGGATTTCCGAAGCGTAGCGAAGCTGCTGCATGAGCAACCCTTCCTGATACGGACGGATGGCCACGAGGTAGCTCTTTCCTCTGGTTGCGTACCGTGCCAACGCCCATCGTGACGTTTGCTCGAGCGCCTTCGACAACAGGGCATAAGGGCGTTGACCGTGTCGGTCCGGGCCGAGGTAGAAGGGGCGATCGAAGTAGATCGGATCGACGGATTCCTCGGGTACGAACTCGACGATGTCGATTGTCTGGGTCGCGGCACTTTCGAGGGCTTTCAGTTCTTCGGCGCTGAAGAGAACGTACTGCCCTCTGGAAAACTCGTAACCCTTGACCATTTCGGTCCGGTCGACGACGACGTCTTCCTGGGGACAGATGTACTGCTGACGGACCCTGGAGCCGCACGCTTCGTGAAGCAGATTGAACGAGATCTGTTCCGATGACTTGTTTGCAGAGTAGACCTTGACCGGAATCGTCACGAGTCCGAACGAGATCGTTCCTGTTCCTACGGGCCTGACCGCCATGACCTCTCCTCTCTCACCCACCGCAAGTCGGACGGGCATTCTAGCAGACGGAACCATCCGGCCAAACCGGTCATGACGAGCGGGTTCAGCACGGAATAGGGGTGAATTCGAGGCCGTTTTTTCGGATCGAGATCGAAGCGGTCTCAATGACAGAGCGTTGCGTTCGAAGAGACAGTCAGCCGCAGTCCGCAGCAGAGACTCTCCCGGAGCAAGGCTTCAAGGAAGGGGATTCCCAGAATGAGAAGTACCGGTAAGGTCAAGTGGTTCAACGATGCGAAGGGTTTCGGGTTCATTACCCTGGATTCGGGTGAGGATGTATTCGTCCATTACTCGGCGATCCAGGCCGAAGGGTTCAGGAGCCTCGCGGAGGGTACGGCTGTCGAGTTCGATCTCGTCCAGGGGCCGAAGGGCCTCCAGGCTTCGAACGTCACCCTCGTCTGAGACCTGGTGGACGGACTGAGAAACGGGGCGGCCTCCGGGCCGCCTTTTTTTCTCGAGCACGCTCTCTCCATGATGCGACGCGGTAATATGAGATTCCGATGCGCGGAGTGAAGGGTGAGTTGATCGGATTCAGAGCGGCTGACGGTGTGGCATTGTCGGGCCTGCTCTTCGAACCGTCTCGAAGGCGCGAAAAGCCTTCCGCAGTCGTTTATCTTCACGGCAACGGTGATGCGTCGATTTTTCGATCGAGCCGCACCAACGTTCTGGCCGACATTCTGACGCGTCGCGGCATCGCATTCTTTCCGTTCGACAATCGAGGAGCGGGTCTGTGGCGATGGCTCAAACGGAAGGACGGCGACACCACCGAATATCTCGACGGAGGCACCGCACACGAGCGGATCGGCGACTCCGTATCCGACATTGATGGAGCGCTCCGGACGGTGAGGAGCCGGGGATATCGCCGAGTCTTTCTCGCCGGCCACTCGACGGGAGCGAACAAGGTGGTGATCTACGACTCCCGGAAACCCGGAAACAGAGTCTCCGGGTACGCACTTCTGGCAGGTGGAGACGACACCGGGATTTATTATCGAGAGCTCGGAGATCGGCGCTTCCGGCAGGCGCTCGAGCGAGCGCGTGAAGCCGTCGCCTCCGGACGGTCGAAGCAGCTCGCTCCGCGGTCGTGGTCGCCGTTTCCGCTCAGCTATGGAGCTTTGTTCGATACGTTGAATCCCGATGGTGATTACAATGTTTTTCCCTTTGGTGAAGCGATCTCCGGAAAGCGAATCTCTTCCCGGCCGCTTTTCGAGCGCTTCTCGAGAATCCGGAAGCGAATGTTCATCTCTTATGGGAGCGAAGACGAGTACGCAGCCGCGGACATCCCTACGGTGATCGAGATCCTCAGACGACATCAGCATCCGAAAGCTCGTGCCCGGTACGAGATCGTGCCCGGCGCGGACCATGGCTTTTCCGGCGGGCAGGAGCAGCTGGCATCCTCGCTCGCGGACTGGATTCAGGCAGCGACACGATGAGAGTTCGGAACAGATGAATCTGGTCGTGGCCGGATACGTGCTCGCAGCGGTGATGGTGTTCGCCGCGGCGGTCAGGGTTGCATCAAGCGAGCGCGTGCGCGCGATTGTCCCTCAATTTCTCACGCTCAGCTGCCTGATGATCATCTGGCTGATGGGGACCGCGGCGATGCTCGGAGCAGACACGGCTGCGAGCGCAAGTCGCTGGAGCTCGGCCGCAATGATCGGCCTCTGTCTGATCCCACCTGCCTTCTGGTCGTTCTACACAGTACTGGGTGACTTTCGAGAGCGGCACTGGCTCCTTCCGTATATCTGGCTTCCGGGGCTCGCTCTGGCCGTTCTCTCGGTCGGAACATCGTTCTTTCTGGGGGAACCGCTCGATACCCCCTGGGGCTACTACCACGACGCGAACATCGGGGTTCTCCTTCCCGTGATGCACGTCTTCATCGTTGGTCTCGCAGCCTTTCGCGGTAATGCCAGAGTGCCACGCCGGTCGGAGAGCCTGAGGTACCGGCACGTCGCGCTTGCGGCGATCTTCGGTGCGGGATTTCTGCTCGACCTGCTCCCCTGGGCTGGCGTCGTCTTTCCGCCTTCCGGCTGGCTGTTCGCCGCGGTGTCGTGGTACGCACTGGACCGGGCGCTGCGGAAGTATCCGAGAGGAAGGTCCTCGCTGGCCTTCGCGAGCCGGAAGATTCTGACGACGATCCAGGATGCCGTGATCGTGATCGATCTCGAGGGACGGATCGAGATCGCGAATCCTGCAGCAGGGGAGCTCCTCGAGCTGCCTTCCGAGCGCCTCGTCGGTATGCGGATCAGCGATGTGATCGAAAGTCCTTTCAATGTCGGCCCGGCGTCCGACACGCTGATGAATGGCCGTTCCTTCACTGACCGGCCGATGATCTGGAGACGGAAGGGAGCCGAAACGATCGAGGTGAGCGTGTCCGGATCGATGCTGCGCGATGATGAGGGATTTCCGGCGGGTATGCTTTATGTCGCGCGCCCGATCAGCGATTCACGGCACGCCGAGCAGATCGAATACCAGGCGCATCATGACGCACTCACTGGTCTTCCCAATCGGCTTGCGCTGCGCCGACGGACCGCGCAGCTTCTGGCCGAGCTTCCCCGTAAGAGCCGTGTCGCCGCGATCATTGCCCTCAGCGTCGAAGGGTTCAGTCTCGTCAACGATTCGAAGGGGCAGGCGACGGGTGACCGGTTGATTCAGCTCGTCGCGGGTCGATTGAGGCGAGCCCTTCGCGGAGGCGACGTCGTGGCGAGGGTCGGTGGCGATGAGTTCTCATTTCTGGTCGACCTGCGCGACAACGAGGACATCGAGATCGTGGTCGAGAAACTTCATGCCGCGTTCGAGGGTCCGTTCGTCGTCGACGGAAATGAGATTTATCTCGGATCCCGCGTCGGGATCGCCTGCTGGCCGGATCACGGGCGAACCGCGGTGAACCTGATGCAGAACGCCGAGACGGCATTGCGTCGTGCGAGAAAGAGCGAGCGGAGAACTCACGAGGTCTATGGAACCGAGATCACGCAGGAGGCCACCGAACGGATGGATCTCGAGAGGAGACTTCGCAAGGCGGTCGACAATGGGGACTTCATTCTCGAATATCAGCCCGTCATGAGCCTCGGCACCAGCGAGATCGTCGGATGCGAAGCACTGGTCAGGTGGGTCGATGGAGAGAGAACGATTCCACCCGGGGGCTTCATCGGAATCGCCGAAGAGACCGGATTGATCCGACCGCTGGGCGATTGGGTTCTCGCCGAAGCGGGACGCCAGGCCTCGACCTGGGCAGGCCAGGGTCACGATCTCCGCGTCGCAGTCAACCTGTCGCTGACCCAGCTGACGAGTCCGACGGTGGTCGACGACATCACCCGGATTCTCGAGAGCTGTTCGGTCGACCCGTCGCTTCTCGAAATCGAGATCACGGAGTCCGCGGCGATGGACGACGTCGAACGCACGATTCGCATTCTCGAGGCGATTCGCGATATCGGGATGACTCTCTCCATCGATGACTTCGGCACCGGGTATGCCTCGCTCGCTTATCTTCACCGGCTCCCCATCGACAAGGTCAAGATCGACCAGTCGTTCATTCGGGAGCTTTCATCGGAACGGCGGGAATCCGCGATCGTCGCTGCGACCATCGCCATGGCCGGCGCGCTTGGACTTCAGGTGACGGCCGAAGGCGTCGAGAATCGCTATCAGTATGCGTTTCTCCACATGGCCAGGTGCGACTTCGCTCAGGGATTCGTCATCAGCGAGGCGCTTCCGGCGGCTTCATTTTCCAAATTCCTGCGGAAACCTCCCCAATTGCGCAACTACATCGCGTGAGTTTCGCGGAAAGTTTCAAATCTAATGCGGGATGTCGAATGTTCGCCGCCGTGTCCAACGTTTGTTTTACGACGAGCCTTGGGGCTCCGGCATCCATGTCCAGATCGGGAACCAGCGAATGAGGTCGCACCGGGAAGGGCGCGGCGAGGTCGAAGCAGTGACGACCGGTTGAGCCCTGGTGGTGTAGCATCCGGGCAATGGCGGACGAGCTCGTCTACGTGTACGGCATTCTCGCCGGACTGCCGGGGGAGCCCCCGAAGGACCTGAGTGGAGTCGACGGCGAGCCGATCGAATCGGTCGAAGAGGGAGGATTGCACGCGATCGTGAGTCGGGTATCGCATGCGGACTTCAACGAGGAAGCCCTCGAACAGAGGACGGCCGACACCGATTGGCTGGCGGATCTCGCTTTGAGGCACCAGGGAGTCGTTGCATGGTTGCACGAGAAGGGCGACGTCGTTCCGATGAGGCTCCTTGCAGTTTTCAACTCGGTCGACAGCGTTGAAGACTGGCTCAGATCGGATCGATCGAGGCTGCAGCGGATCGTGGGTGATCTGGCCGGGCGCGAAGAGTGGACGATCAGAATCCATTTCGACGACGAGCGATGGAAGGGATGGGTCGACGAGCGAGCGGCCGAGAAGGATGGGGCGCTCGCCGGGGGTGGGGAGGGCGGCCCGGGTCGTGAATTTCTCCTTCGCAGGAAGGTCGAGATGCGGAGAGCCGAGATGGCCGAAGAGGTAGAAAACGAAATGCTGGGCTCGATTGCCGCGTCGATGCCGGATTCGTGGAAAGTCCTGGTGGAGGACCGTGTGTCGCGTGGCGGCGCCGATCCCCAGATCACGGTACTCGTCGCGAGAGAAGCGGCCGACGGGATCGACGAGCAGATCCGATCCATCGAGGCGAACTGGCGCGAGCGAGGAGTCACCCTCGCGCTGAGCGGCCCATGGCCGCCGTATTCGTTCGTTTCGGGAGGTGAGGGTGTCTGAGAGGAGGGATCTTTCGCTGCTCGACACTCTCGACCATCTGCTCGACCGCGGTGTGGTGATCGCGGGGGAGGCGACGATCTCGATTGCCGAGGTCGATCTCATCGCTCTGAGTCTGAGCATCGTTCTCGGCAATGTCGATCGCGTTCTCGATCTCGGTACCGGGGAGAGGCGAGGTTAGCGTTGTCGCGTCTGATGCCGCTCGGCGTTCATCGTTCCGCAGATGAGATCAGTGCGGAAGGGATCGCCCGGATCGACGTCGGTCCGGTGGTCGTCAGCGCTCTGGAGATCGGAGAGGGGGAGAATCCGGCGACGACCTCGGTTCTCACGCGAGCGCTCGAGCTGCGAACGGCGCTCCTTCAAGGCGGCTCGTACATCGCGATCCGTTACGGCGTGGTGCTCGACTCGGCGGCCGAGGTCGTTCGCGTCTGCGAGCCGAAAGCTTCCGCGTGGGCGAAAACGCTCGACGAAACCCGGGGGCTCGTCGAGCTGACTCTGAAGATCGCACCCGATCAGAAGCCGGAACGTCCGGATCGGAGCTCGGTTTCGGGGGGGAGCGAATATCTGAGGAAGCTGAGGCTGATGCAGGGGTCCTCTCTCTCGCCGGAACGCAAGGGGGAGATCGAGGCGATTCTTGCAGAGGGCGCCAGCCGCACGGTCTGGCGCGATCGGGAGGGAGGAGGAACCGAGCTCGTGATGCTCGTTCCGGCCGAGCGTGTGGCGGAATTCCGAGAGAGAGGGCGGCGTCTGGCTCAGAGCGACCGCCGGCTTCCGTTCATTCTTTCCGGACCATGGCCGATCGAGGTGTTCGCCGATGAATGAGGATCGGGTTCTGGTCGTCAACGCCGAGGACGAGCTGAGGGAGCGGCTGGATTTCAGTGACACCGTGATCCCTGAACGCATCTCGGCCGATCCGGAGGCTGTTGAGAACGGGCTGGCAAAGCTCGTTCTGTCGATCATCGAGCTTGTCCGGAAACTGCTCGAGCGGCAGGCTTTGAGACGGATGGACCGGGGAACGCTCTCCGAGGAGGAAATCGAGCGGATCGGTCTGGCGCTGATGAAGCTGGAAGAGAAGATGGAAGAGCTGCGAAAGGTTTTCGGGCTGAGCGAAGAGGATCTCAATCTGACACTCGGGCCGATCCGCCTGCTTTGACACCGTACGGATTCGGTAGATAATCACGGCTCGATGACTGGTATAGAGCGAAGGCAATCCCAGGGACTGGTCGACATCCTGGACAAGATTCTCGACAAGGGGCTCGTTGTGGCAGGCGATGTGAAGGTTTCGCTCGCGAACGTCGAGCTGCTCACGATTCGGTTGAGACTGATCGTTTGTTCGATCGACAAGGCCGAGCAGATCGGTCTCGACTGGTGGCGTGGCGACAGGTATTTTTCAGCACCGTCCGAAGTCGCGACGGCGGGAGAGCTCGAGGCGATGCGGAAACGTCTCGAAGCGCTCGAACGCCGGTCGCTGCAGGGTGGGGAGTCTACGGTAAAGGGTGGGGCAAAAAAGAAAGCGGAAGACAGAGTGTCTCCCAGAAAAAGGAAGGGTTAGTGCATGGCCGTTGAAAGAGCACCGGGCGGAAGCAGTCTCATCGATGTGCTCGATCGGATCCTCGACAAGGGCATCGTGATCGACGCGTGGGTGCGCATCTCGCTGGTCGGAATCGATCTGATCACTGTTGAAGCGCGTGTCGTGATCGCATCGATCGATACCTACCTCAAGTACGCCGAGGCGGTGGGCAGCATCGGAGCGGTTGCACGTCCGGGTATCGAGGAAGGGAGCAGCGTGCCGATCTCGAGTCCGGCGTCTTCGACGAAATCGAAGGCTTGAGCTCCGCACCCGGTGGCGGCTGATCGGCTGACACGTCAGTGCAGCATGATCGAGGCGATCCCGATCATTGCCGATGCGACGAAGCCGATGAGCAGCGCGATGTAGGCGTATCGGATGTAGAGATATTTGCCCAGGAGATAGATGTCATTGGCCAGGGCGGCGTAGACGGCAGCGTCGGTCTCGAGTGTCCTTGCCACGTCGGCATCGAACACGTCCTTTTCGAGCGCCTGGAAGTGTCCGAAGAAAAGAAGGTTGTAACCCTCTCCCAGCCGTCCGTCCGTCAGCTCGACCCGCTGAAGCTTCGGAAGAATCGCGATGATTGCGAGCAACAGAGCGAGCAGCGAGAAGGCCGTGAGCGTGACGAAGGCCCCCTTCAGCTCGTCGTCGGTCAGCCGCGAAATGGCGAGAGTCAGAACGATCGAGGAAACGGTGATCAGGATGTTCGCCTTGGTGTCGGCCATCGCGCTGATCTGAACGTGGTGCTGCTGCACCGTCCGCATCAGATAGTCAGCGGTGTTTCTTCCTTCGATGCGCTGGAAAACGGATTCGTCTGGCACTGTCGGAAGTCTGCCTCCGCTCGGTCAAAAACGCAAACCTCTCCGGACGGCGCGGCTGGGATCGGGTGCGGACCCGGCTACCTCAGGTTTGGGGTGAATCCGCCGGGGCAGCGACCACCAGGCAGAAAGTGGACCCCTCCCCTGGCACCGCCTCGACTTCGATTCTCCCGCGGTGAATCTCCGCGATCCGCCTGGCGAGAAAGAGTCCGTATCCGGGGCCTTCGCCCACTTCTCGATCCAGCTTGATTCCGGGATTGAAGATCTGGTCGAAATAGCCCTCCTCGATTCCGATCCCGTCGTCGCTGACACAGATGTGAACCTCGTCGCCCTCACGCCGGGCGGTCAGCGAGATCCGGGTTTGATCCCCGTCCGGTTTACGAAAGGTCATCGCGTTGCTCAGAAGAGCTTCGAGCGCCGCAGAGATCTTCTCCCGATCGGCATTGATTGACGGCAGGTTCTCGGCGATCTCGACAGACACGCCATTCTCCTCGGCGTCGGCGCGCATCCTGAACCAGAGCTGGGAGACGACCTCATTGAGATCGGTCGGCTCGATCTGTGCGGGCTTGGTGAGAATTTTTACGATCCGGTTCATCCCGTCAATCGTCTGCTTCATGTGCCTGGCCGAGACGCGGATGCGCTCCAGAAAATCCCGATTTTCCTCGGAGAGAGATTTGCCGATGTCGTCGATCAGCAAAGTCGAAAACCCATCGATCGCGAAAAGCGGTGACCGGAGATCGTGGGTCAGGACCGAAAAAATCTTGCGAAGCTCATCGATCGAGAGAACCTCGGAACCGCTTGTCTCGGACGTCGCCATGTACTGGCGTCACCGTGCAAGAGTTCGGCCCGTGCCGCTCCTCTTTCGATGGTCGAAATCAGCCGAATCGCCAGGGAGCGTCCGGGTCGATCGCCCGGATCAGCCACTGGTCCCTGATATGCGTGTGATCTTCGGTTTCCTCCGCACCGGTCCGATGCGCAACAAGGACATTCTCGACGGCGGCACTTTCCGGCAGATGAACCCCATGCGAGAGAATGCTCGCTTTGACGTGACATCCAGCCGGTACAAGGCAGTCCTCCCACACGACCGCTTCGCTCAATGAGGCGCTCGAATCGATCGAGCATCCTGCGCCGATCACGCTCTTCGAAGTGATGCCGGCGGCCCGGGCCGTCTCGTGGACGAGCGAGTCCTCCTGCTGCAACCTGCATCGCGGTGTGACCGCGATCTCACCGCGATGCATCGCCGAAAGAAGTCCGGCGGTGGCTTCCATGTAGCGCTGCGGCGTTCCGACGTCGAACCAGATCCCGTCGTGAACGACCCCGGCCAGAACCTCCTCCTTCGTCTGCAGTACCGGAATGTAGACGTCCTCGGTCAGCCCGGAAAAATCGCGATCCGGCAGGCGCTCGAAAATTCGGTTCGACATCGCATGAGCGCCGGCGAACATGAGCGGCTCGCCATTTCCATCACTTCCGAAATGATTGATGAGGCCGTCGGCGTACCAGACGCGGGTGAAGGACTCGCCAACGGGGGGATGGCGAAGCAGAAGTGCCGCGAGCGAACCGGCATTCTGCTGAGCCGCGACCAGGTCGTCGAAGGGCGGGAACTGGATCGTATCTCCGTTCATCAGTACGAAGCTTTCGTCGCCTTCGAAAAAGGATCGCACTTTCCGGACCCCGCCCCCCGTCCCGAGAATTCGTTCCTCGTACGAGTAGCGGATCTCGGCGCGACCTCGTGTGAATTCGGACAGCCATCTCTCGATGGGCTCGGGCAGATGATGAAGATTGACGACGATTTCCCCGATCCCGGAGGCGATCATGGAATCGGTTGCCCATCCGATCAGCGGGAGGTTGCAGACCGGGATCACCGGCTTGGGTACCGACCAGGTAATCGGTCGGAATCGCGTGCCGAAACCCGCGGCGAGAATCATCCCCTTCACGGGGAGGGCATCTCCTCGGGACTGAACACCATGTTCTCGGTCAGGTCCGAGCGGACTCGCCGCTGTTGGCGGTATAGCTCCGCGTAGCTCATCCGGATTGCGTCTTCCATTCGAAGTCCCAGAATCCCGGCGATCCTCTCGATGACGTCCGTCTGACCCTCGATCTCGAGATAGTCGCCGATCGGGGTATGGTCGAGGACGATCTCCGCCTGATCGAGTCTCCAGACCTCACGCATCTTCTGATAGCGGAAGACCGGCTTGTAGCCGAGCATCTCGAACAGAGCGATGGCGGACTCGAAGCTTTCGATCCCGGTCTGCACTTCATCACGGGTCTTGACGCCGCCCGTAAACGTAACGGGACCTTTGGATGTGACCAGGACGTAGCGGCCGAATTTTCTGATCCGGAGAAGCGCTCCCCGCGTCTTCAGCTCTCCCCTCCGGTCGAGAATGATGTTGTCCTCGAAGGTCTCCGGATAGAGGCGCTCGGCCCCGGCGTTGAGAAGTTTCTCGGTGATGACCTTGCGGTCGAACAGGGGGAACTTTGCTTCGATCTCTCTCGGCATGATCAGTCGGTCAGTGCCGCCACGCCCGGGAGAACGGCACCCGAGATCAGCTCGAGCGACGCTCCGCCTCCTGTCGAGATGTGGGAGATCCGGGAGGCCACTCCGGCGGCTCCGACCGCTTCGACAGACTCGCCGCCTCCGACGATGGAAACGGCGTCGGATCCCGCAACGGCTTCAGCTGCCGCGAAGGTCCCTTTTGCGAACTCAGGGACCTCGAAGACTCCCATTGGCCCGTTCCAGAAGATCGTACCGGCACCGGCGAGGCGAAGTCCGTACTCGCTCGAGGTCGCGGATCCGATGTCGACGGCCATGAGCTCGTCGTCGACGCCCTCCTCGACCCGGATCTCGCGCATCTGCGAGGGCTCGTCGACCGACATTGAGACAATCAGATCTTTCGGTAGAACGATTTTCGAATCGAACCTTTCGAGAAGCTCCCCGGCAAAGTCGATCGAGTCCCGATCGACCAGAGACCGGCCCATCTTCACGCCCTTCGCGGCGAGAAAAGTATTTGCCATTCCGCCGCCGATGAGCAGCGTATCGGCTTTGGCAGCGAGAGCCTCGAGAGGCTCGATCTTCCCTTTGATCTTTGCTCCTCCGAGAAGGGCAACGAAGGGGCGCGCCTCTTCCCCGACGTCGATGACCTTCCCGAGATACTCCAGCTCGCGCAGGAGAAGAAGCCCCGCGGCGGAATTCCGGGACCCGAGGATGCGCGGGAGCGCGTCGATCGAGGCGTGAGCCCGGTGACTCGCGCCGAAGGCATCGTTGACGTAGAGGCCGGCCAGGCCGGCCAGCTCGCGCGCGAAATCCGAATCGTTTTGCTCCTCTCCATCGTGGAAGCGGAGATTTTCGAGCAGCAGCAATTCTCCGCCCTTCAGATTCCCGGATTGCTCCTTCGCCGACGCCCCGACGCAATCATCGGCGAACAATACCTTCGTCCCGATTTTCTCGGCGAGTGCATCGCGGACCGGCCCGAGCGAATATTGTGGATCGGGCGCGCCCTTTGGCCGGCCGAGGTGGCTGGCGAGGATCACCGCCGCATTCCGCTCGAGGAGGTGGCGAATCGTCGGAATGGTCGCGTCGATTCTGGTGGCGTCGGTGATTGAGCCATCGGCCATCGGAACATTCAGATCCGCGCGCAGAAAGACTCTGCTGCCTTCGACGTCGAGGTGCTCGACGGACCTCGGCAGCTTCACCCGAGCTTTCTCCCGATGAGAGCCACCAGGTCCACCATCCGGCTCGAGTAACCGAACTCGTTGTCGTACCAGGAGAGAACCTTGTGCATCGTAGGACTGATGGACCGCGTGAATACGGTGTCGACGATCGAAGAATGAGTCGTGTGATTGAAATCGACCGAAACGAGCTCTTCGTCGCTGAAAGAGAGAATTCCTTCGAGCTCGCCGGCAGACTTCGAACGGACCAGCTCGTTGATTTCCTCGGCGCTGGTCGGTTTTTCCGTGACGAACGTGAAATCGATGAGGGAGACATTCGGTGTCGGAACGCGTACCGAGATCCCGTCGAGCTTTCCCTCGAGCTCGGGCAGGACGACGCCGACCGCTTTGGCTGCACCGGTCGTCGTCGGAATGATCGACAGCGCGGCGGCTCGGCCTCTTCTGAAATCCTTCTGGTGGGGGAGGTCGAGGATCCGCTGATCGTTCGTGTAGGAATGGACCGTCGTCATCAGGCCCTGCTCGATTGTCCAGGCTTCGTGGAAGATCCTGGCCAGAGGAGCGAGACAGTTCGTCGTGCACGACGCGTTCGAAATGACCACATGGCGGTCGAGATCGAGCTCACTCTCGTTCACTCCGAGACAGACCGTGAGGTCGGCATCCTTGGAGGGAGCGGAGACCACCACGTGAGTGACCCCATCCCGGATGTGTGCCGACGCCTTTTCCTTGGAGGTAAACCGGCCGGTGGACTCGATGACGAGGTCGACTCCGTCGTCGCCCCACGGAATCTCGGCGGGATCCGGGCTCGAATGAATCCGGATCGAGTGCCCGTCCACCAGGATCGAATCCTCGGTGTGGCTGACTTCATGCCGGAGCACCCCGTGGATCGAGTCGTACTTGAGCATGTACGCAAGCACGTCCGAGTCGGACAGATCGTTGACCGCGACGATCTCGAACTGATCCTCCTTTTCGAGCACGGCGCGAAGGATGTTTCTTCCGATTCGACCAAATCCGTTGATTCCGACACGTAGCATTTCTTCCAGCTCCTCAGCTTTCTTCCAGCGGCGTTCCGTCGAGTTGATAATTCCGGACCGGCCGGCCCAATTGCTTCACGGCTTCTGCGAGTTCACTACCAGCACCGACGATGACGATGACCGATCCATCGGGATCGAGGTACTTCCGGGCCACCCTCTCGACGTCTTCCCGGGTCACTTCCATGATCCGCTCGCGATACGTGCGGAGAAAATCCCGAGGCAGCTCGTAGAGCTCCACTTCCTGCAACTGCACCGCCAGCCCCCCGGCGGTCTCGACAGTCGAAGGGAAGCTTCCTGCGATGTAACTCTTCGCATGCTCCAGCTCTTCCGGCGAGACCTGCGAGTTTCGCATCGTTCCGATCTCGGAGAGGAGCTCGCTCACCGCGGGAGCGGTCACGTCGTTTCTCACGGCGGTCGAGACCACGAACGGCCCCGCATGACGGCGAAAAAGAAACGACGATTGAGCTCCGTAGGTCCAGCCGTGCCGTTCGCGCAGGTTGATCATGATTCGCGAATTGAAGGCATCGCCCAGAATTCCGTTCATCACCAGCAGAGGAAAATAGTCTTCGGTGCGGCGGCTGACCCCGGGGTGACCGACGCGGATCTCCGACTGCACCGAACCCGGCCGGTCGATGACGTGAATGAAGCCGGAGGGAACCGGACCGGGCTGCAACGACACGGCGGGGCCCGTCGTCGAAGGTTTCCATCCGGCGAAGGCCCTCTCGGTTGCCTGATGAAGGCGCTCGCCCGCGCTCGCGCCGACGGCAACGACTGAAATGTTGGCGGGAACGTAATAGTCCGCGTGAAACTCTTCGAGTGTTTCCCGGCCGATCGAGCGAAGCGATCCTTCAGTCCCGATCGCGGGCGTTCCGTAACGGCCGGGACCATAGACGAATCGGGAGAAGAATCGGCTCGCGACGTGGGCCGGGTCGTCCAGCGACTGGTGAATCATCGTGATCCGTTCTTCCCGAACGCGCTCGAGATCGTCCGGATCGAAGTTCGGCTCGCACGTCACCTGTCGGAGGATCGTCATTGCCGGATCGAGATTCTCCGCCAACACATCGAGGTGAATCTGCGAAGAATCCCAGTCGGCTCCCGCATCGATCGAAGCTCCGAGCAACCCGAGCTGGTGATCGAGATCGGCACCCGACTGCCCGCCGGCACCTTCATCCAGAAGGCTGGCCGTCATCCCCGCGAGACCTTCGAGTCCCTCCGGATCATGGTCCGATCCCGCGCGCACCACGACTCGGACGGCGTCAATCGGCGCCGCTCCGTGTGACGCGGAGACGATCCGGATTCCGCTCTCGAGCGTCACGACCGAGATTTCGGGTAGGTCCCACGGCCTCGCCGTACGAGGTTCGGGTGCCGTGGTCCGCCAGCTCTTTGTCGTTCCGGTCATCGCTTCTGCTCCGGCTCGAATCCGACGGTGACGCGATTTCCGGGAGAAAAGATCCGTTGCGCGAGGCCGACGAGCTCGTCCGCGTCCAGGGCGTCATATCGCTCGGGCCAGAGATTGATCAGGTCGGGATCGCCGAAAAAGGTCTGCATGAGCCCGATTGCGTCGGCACGCGACTCGAGGGATTCGATCTGTCTCGCGTGATCGACTCGCAGCTGGCTTTGCACTCGGCGTTCCTCGTCCCGGGAGATCCCGTCCCCCACCCTTCGAAGTTCCTCGTCGATGGCGTCCTCGAGCTCGTCGAGCGTCACGCCGTCGCGAGGTGTGGACGTCAGGAGGAGCATCCCCGTCACCTCGGTGGGGAGAACGAAAAGCCCAACGTCCTGCGCGATCCGGGACTCGAGTGTGAGACTTCGAACGAGGCGGCTCGACTTTCCGGACGCGAAAAGCGTCGCGAGAAACTCTGCCCCGATCCATCCGGCGTCGCCCATCGGCGGAAGGTGGTAGAGGCGAAAGAGCCTCGGAGAGTGAACGTTTGCGCGGATGATTTTCCGGGCGTCCGGCTCTCCTCGGGCTGGGTCGAATGAAGGTCTCGATGGGCTCTGTCGTCCCGGAATCTCGGCGAAGTACGCTTCGACCAGCTCTCGTGCCTCACCGAAGTCGAAATCGCCAGCAATCGTCAGAACGGCATTCTGCGGTCCATACCAGTCGAGAAAGAACTCCCGCACGTCGTCGAGTGTGGCCGCCTCGATGTCATCCATCGATCCGATGGTCGGCCAGCTGTACGGAAAGTCGTGCCGGTACGCGAGTGCGAGAAGCTCCTCGAGCCAGGTTCCGTAGGGAGCGTTGTCGTAGCGGAGACGCCTTTCCTCCTTGACGACATTTTTCTGAACGTCGAGTTTTTCCTGCGTCAGGGCCGGAACGAACCAGCCCATCCGATCGGATTCGAGCCAGAGTGCGAGTGCGAGGTAATGCGACGGAAGGGTCTCGTAATAGTTTGTCCGATCGAAAAAGGTGCTCCCGTTGAGATTGCCGCCGACGGACTGGATGTAGCGAAAGTGCTCGTTGTTGCCTACGTGCAGCGAGCCGGAGAAAAGCATGTGCTCGAAGAGATGCGCAAACCCGGTTTTTCCAGGCACCTCGTCCTTCGATCCGACGTGATACCAGAGGTTGACGGCGACCAGTGGTGCGGTCTGATCCCGATTCAGGCAGACGCTCAGCCCGTTCGGCAGCGAATAGCGCTCGATCTCAAGCATGGAAGATTCCGGAGGTGGCCAAATCCCGTGCCCGTATCGAATCGCCCGTACAGAACACTTAGAATGTCGCCGTGATCCGGTCCGCAATCGTAACCCTGGAGATGATCAAGATCCAACATACGATTTTTGCCCTCCCGTTCGCCTTCCTTGCGGCCGTGGCGGCCGCCTGGGGGATTCCGGATTGGCGAACGATCATCTGGATTCTGGTCGCGATGGTGGGGGCACGGTCGGCCGCGATGGCGTTCAACCGGCTGGTCGACGCCGAGATCGACGGCCGCAATCCACGGACTCGAGGGCGGGCCCTCCCCGCCGGCCTCGTGAGCAGACGCTTCGTTGCGCTCTTCGCGATCGCCTCTTCGGGCCTTTTCCTCGTCGCGGCCTGGAATCTCAATCGGCTCGCCTTCCTCCTCGCTCCGGTTGCTCTCGCCATCATCCTCGGATATTCCTATACCAAGCGGTTTACGAGCTGGAGCCATCTCGTCCTGGGATTGGCTCTGGCGGTCGCCCCGGTGGGCGCTGCGATCGCCGTGACCGGTCGTTTCGAGCACGAGATCTGGTTCCTGGCGGGGGCCGTCCTTTGCTGGACCGCAGGATTCGACATTCTCTATTCGATGCAGGACGTCGAATTCGACCGGAGCGAGGGGCTGCATTCTCTCCCCTCCCGGCTCGGCGTCGGGAGAGCCCTCGCCCTCTCGCGGGTGCTGCATACCGCGACCGTGGGGCTTCTCGTGGCTTTCGGAATCGCAGCAGAGCTCGGCTGGATCTACTACGCCGGTGTGGGGGCAGCTGCCGCTCTCCTGATCTGGCAGCAGTCGCTGGTGTCTCCCGATGATCTGTCGAAGATCGACACGGCGTTTTTCACGGCCAACGGGATCCTTTCGATCATCGTTTTCGTCGCGGGGGCGTGTGATATTCTCCGCGGCGCCGGCGGACAGCTTTGAGAGCCGTCGACCCCCGGTGATGAGCGACTCTCCTCTGCCATTTCGATATATCGCCGTCGAAGGGCCGATCGGAGCCGGAAAGACATCCCTGGTCAAGAGGCTGGCCGAGCGATTCCGGGGGACCCGGGTGCTCGAGGACGTCGACAATCCTTTCCTTCCGGAGTTCTACAAGGACAAGAAGGGAGCGGCGTTCCAGTGCCAGCTCTTTTTTCTCCTCTCCCGGTACGACCAGCAGCGGAAGATCGCGCAGCGGGATCTCTTTTCCGATCTCGTCGTTGCTGATTACTCCTTCCAGAAGGACAAGATTTACGCCTATCTCACGCTCGACGACTCCGAGCTCCTGATCTACAACAAGCTTTTCGACGTACTGGCCGAGCAGGTCCCGGTGCCCGACCTGGTGATCTATCTCCAGGGAAACATCGACACCCTGATCAAGCGGCTCCGAAAACGGGGGAAAGACTACGAGAAATCAGTCACCACGGCCTACGTTCAGGAAGTCAGCGAGGCCTACGCTCACTATTTCTACCACTACGCGGGTACGCCCCTCCTGGTGGTGAATACATCTGAGATCGACTTTGTTCACGACGATGCCCATTTCGAAGACCTCGTCGATCAGATTCGACAGGTGACGAAGGGGACGAAGTATTACGTACCGCTTGGATCCTGAGCGTCGGACCGAGACGGAAGAGAGCCGCTGCACCGGACCGCGATCGTGATGCGGTCGGCCGGTTTCCGTCCCGACTTCAGGTGTTTGATGAAGGAGGGAGCCGGATGAGTGGAAAAACGGTCAGCGCGCCCGACGTCAGGGCGATGAAGGGCGTTCGTCCCATCGCCATGCTGACGGCCTACGACTATCCGAGCGCGAGGCTCGTGGACCGTTCCGGGGCCGACATCATCCTGGTTGGCGATTCGCTCGGAATGGTCATTCTCGGTTATCCCGACACCCTCTCGGTCACGATGGACACGATGATTCACCACACCGCCGCCGTCGCAAGGGGAGTCGAGCACGCCCTTCTGGTGGGTGACATGCCGTGGATGTCGTATCACACGTCTCCCGATGAGGCCGTCGAGAACGCCGCCCGCTTCATTCGAGCGGGTGCTCGCGGGGTCAAGATCGAAGGGGGACGACCTTCGCGCATCGAAGCCGTTCGTGCCATTCTCGACGCCGAGATTCCCGTCATGGGCCATGTCGGTCTGACCCCCCAGTCGGTCATGGCGATGGGGGGATTCAAAGTTCAGGGAAAGGGGGAGGCGCAGGCCCGGAAGCTCGTCGACGAAGCGAAGGCTCTCGACGAAGCGGGCTGCTTCTCGCTCGTTCTCGAATGTGTTCCGACCGAGCTCGCCGAGCTCATCACCGCGTCGGTATCGATACCGACCATCGGCATCGGCGCCGGTCCGGCGTGCGATGGTCAGGTCCTCGTCTTCCACGACCTTCTCGGACTTTACGACGGCCATCAGCCGAAATTCGTTCGAAGATATGCTGAGATCGGCAACGCCATTGGGGATGCCCTCAGCCGCTACGTCTCGGATGTCCGAGAGGGAAACTTCCCCGATGAGCTCACCGAGTCGTTCCATGTGTCTGCAGAGGCCGGGATGGGCGCGCTTTACGCGGGGCGGGAAGGCTGATGGAGAAGGCGACCACGATCGAAGCCGTGCGGAAGGCGGTCGATGCGGCCCGGAAGGAAGGGAAAACGATCGCCTTCGTGCCGACCATGGGCTACCTGCACGAGGGCCATCTCGCGCTGGTCGATGCGGCTCGCAGGGAGACGCAGGCCTTCGTGGTGATCTCGATTTTCGTCAATCCCCGGCAGTTCGGTGATGCCGGCGATCTCGAGGCGTATCCACGCGACGAGGCGCGGGATTGCCGGATGCTCGATGAACGAAAGGTCGACCTGGTCTTCCTTCCGGATGGCGCGACGATCTATCCCCCGGGATTCGTGACGCGCGTGTCCGTCGAAGGGGTGGCGGTGCCGCTCGAGGGCGAGCTCCGTCCGGGTCATTTCGATGGCGTGGCGACCGTGGTGACGAAACTCTTCAACATCGTCAGCCCCGATGTCGCGTTCTTCGGTGAAAAGGATGCGCAGCAGTGTGCGGTCGTCAGACGACTCGTCCGGGATCTCGATTTTCCCGTTCGGATCGAGACGATCCCGACTGTTCGTGACGACGACGGTCTGGCGATGTCATCGCGAAACGTCAGACTGAGCTCGGAATCGAGAGCGAGGTCGCTCTCCCTCTTCCGAGCTCTCCGCCATGGCCGCAGCCTTCTCGAGCAGGGTGCTTCCGAGGAAGACGTCGAGAACGGGATGCGAACGCTGGCCGAGAGCGGGGGTGCGGAGGTCGAGTATCTGAGAGTGGTCGATCCGGAGACATTCGAATCCCCGACAGACCGAAGCGACCTGCTGCTCGTCGGTGCTGTCCGGGTCGACGAAGTGCGGCTGATCGACAACATGCCGGCGGAACGGCAATTGAATTCAGGAATTTCATGATGCGGTCATTTCTTCGAAGCAAGATCCATCGTGCGACGGTGACGCACGCGGATGTCGACTATGAGGGATCGATCACGATTGATCGGCACCTGATGAATGCTGCTGATCTGCTCCCCTACGAGAGAGTCGAGATCTACAACGTGACCAACGGGGAGCGGTTCGCAACCTATGTGATCGAAGGAGCAGAGGGGTCGGGCACCATCGGGGTCAACGGAGCCGCCGCTCACCTCGCATCGCCCGGCGACAAGGTGATCATCGCGTGTTACGCGTGGCTGCACGAGGGTCAGATGCTGAACCATCAGCCGAAGCTGGTGTTCGTTGACGAAGCGAACCGCATCCACACGGTCAAACAGGCCGAAAAACCTCAAACGATTGCCGTCTGAAAAACAGGGGTCAGGAATCAGGGATCAGGGGTCAGGTTGAAAGCCCGGAAACATCAGACGTGTCGGACCTGTCGGACGTGTCGCCGCTCGCGTCCCGCGGCCGACTCACGCCCTGCCTTTCCTGACGCTGAATTCGGGCCTGCGCTTCCGTCAGCCGGTCGAATCCTTCCGGTAGTGAGCGCCGCGTGAGGTCGGATTCCGGATCGCGGCAGCCGCCACGATTGCGGCGGCTCGCTGTCCGTGAAAGAGCTCGAGAATCTCGCGCGTGATCGAGGTCTCGCGATAGAACTTCGCCAGACGATCCCCGAGATGCTGGATGTCAGCCATTGCCCGTTCGAGCCGCTCGCCGGAACGAATGATTCCGACGTAGTTCCACATCGTGTTCTGCAGCGTCGTCCAGTCCTGCAGAATCAGGGCTGGATCCTCGAGCGACTCGCCTTGCGGCTGTACCCAGTCGGGCATCGAGTTGTACATGGACCGCTCGAGAGGGCCGGCGCCTGGAGGGCGCGAGGAGCGGGCACGCCGGACGGCGGCGGAGGCTCTCGCCTCGAGCCGCTGAGGGCGTTTCGATTTCGACATTGTCCGCTCGACGGGTCCGGTCAGTCTCGAACGGATGGATTGAGCCGCAAAGAAGCCCCACGTGAGCCCTTCGAGCAGGGACGTCGAAGCAAGGCGGTTGGCTCCGTGAAGGCCGGAGCAGGCGGTCTCGCCGATCGCATAAAGCCGAGGCAGGGTGGTCTGGCCGAAGTTGTCGACCAGTACGCCGCCGCAGAAATAGTGCGCCGCAGGGACGACCGGGATCGGATCCTCCTCGATATTGATCCCGAGCTCGGCGCATTCCTTGTGAATCGTCGGAAATCGTTCCGCGATCGACTCTTCACCCTCGTAAAACCTCGCCAGGTCGAGGAACACGAAATCGTCGTGATTAACCGTCATCTCTTCGACGATCGCGCGGGTCACGACATCGCGCGGCGCCAGGTCGCGCAGCGGAGAGTACCGATCCATGAAGTACTCGCCCCGCTGGTTCATCAGGCGAGCGCCCTCGCCTCG
Source organism: Acidobacteriota bacterium (assembly GCA_019347945.1). Lineage (NCBI taxonomy): Bacteria > Pseudomonadati > Acidobacteriota > Acidobacteriota bacterium. The sequence goes on from JAHWKK010000012.1 coordinate 29,105, forward strand.
AAGCGATTCAGAGATCAGAAAATGATTCGCCCTCTTGATCGCCAGGGCCGTCGGGTGAAACTGTATGAACTCGGAGTTCATGATCGTCGCGCCCGCCCGGAACGCCATGACGATGCCGTCTCCGACCGAGCTCCGAGTGTTCGTCGTATGGAGATAGAGCCTGCCGAGCCCACCGGTTGCGAGAACCGTGAAGTCGGAAAACACCGTATAGACCTCGTGGGTTCGGTTGTCGAGGAGGTACGCTCCTGCACATTCGTTCTCCAACCGGTATCGAATCTGGATGTCGCTGGGGTGATGATGCGTGGTCAGGAGATCGATGGCGGTGAAATCGGTGACCAGCCGGATGTTCTTCTCCGACTTCACGCGGTTCAGCATCGCGATCTCGATTGCCCTCCCGGTGGCGTCCGCCGCGTGAATGATCCGCGGAACCGAGTGAGCCCCCTCTCTCGTCAGATCGAGCTCACCCTCGTCATTGTGCGCGAATGGGACGCCGATCTCGTCGATGAGGATTCTCTTGACGACGTCGGGTCCTTCCTCCGCCAGAAATCGGACGGCCGACTCGTTGCATAGACCCCCGCCCGCGTCGAGAATGTCGTCGACGAGCTTGCGGGTGCTGTCCGATTCCCCCCGATAGATCACACCCCCCTGGGCCCAGAAGGTGTTGCAATCCGCAGGATCGCTCGTCTTCGTGACGAGCAGTACCTGCACCCCTGCTCGGGCGAGGGAAAAGGCGACCGTGAGTCCCGAGATCCCGGTGCCGAGTACGAGCACCTGATGGTGGGAGCGATTGCGCAGACGGCTCATCCGTACGGCTCAGTATCTGGCAAAAGCACCCTTCGTGTACTCCTCCGGGTTGGCGAGGAACGTGCGCCGATTGGCTTCCGAGCCGAAGTAATAGATCCTGTCGTCATACTCGGCGATCGGGGTCTCCCGGCGAATCTGAATCTTTTCCCCGTTCACCGGATCCATGGCGATGAGGGGAGAGAAGGGTAGATTCTCGGTAAAGCGGTACGGATCGGGCTCGGTGTTGCCCCGGCGATCCCGTTTCTCGACGGTCGATGAGTCGAACGCAAGGGTTTCGACCTCGCTGACGGGGCGGAGCTCCGTCGGGGTATTCTCGAGCGTCCTGACCTCGGTGGCCTCCACCGTCGTTTCCGCGTCACAGCCCGCTACCAGAAGGACGAGCAGAGTCAGAATCGTGATGTCAGTTCGAAAGGTCATGATCGGAGATGAATTCGGATATCGCATCGTTGAATAGAGCCGGTTCCTCGATTGCCGGGAGGTGACCGGTTCCCGGAATGACCGTCAGTTTCGCCTGAGGGAGGAGATGAGCCATCCGTTCCGCATCCTCCCTCGGAATCAGCTGATCATGCTCCCCTGCAAGAATCAGGGCGGGTTTCGAGAATGATCGCAGCACATCCGAAGAGTCCGGTCTCCGGGCCATGGCTCCGAGCGCAAACACGACCCCCGCGATCGACGAGGCCTGAATCATCCCCGAAACGAGCTCGATCATCGACTGGTCGGACTGCGATCCCGGCCCGAGGAGCTTCGGAATCATGTCGTTGGCGAGATCCGAAACATCGCCTGCTTCCTCGGTTGCGCGGATCGTTTCGGCTCGTGCGTTACGGCTCGACGGAGAATCCTCCGTCTCCCTCGTATTGGCGAGGATGACCGCGTCGACACGTTCCGGCGCGGAGCGAAGAATGTCGAACGCCACGTACCCTCCCATCGAGCATCCCGCCAGAATTGCAGACCCGATCTCGAGCTCATCCAGGAGCGCGAGCAGGTCGCTCCCGTAGCGTGCCATCGACGGCTCCGCCGGGTCGGGAAACGCATCCGACTGGCCGAATCCGGCGAGATCGGGAAGGAGGTGGAGAACACCGGGGAGATCGAGCTGCCACTTCCACATCTCGCCTGTCAGTGGAAACCCGTGAATCCAGAGGACCGTCTTTCCAGCGCCTTGCTGGAAGTAGTGCAGCTTTCGCTGATCGATGGTGATGAAACTCACACGATCTCCCTGTTCAGCACGTCCCGACACGCTTTGAGGCGCTCCCACACCAGGCCTTCGAGCGCTCCCGGCTCCGTGACGATCGAAAGAAAGTAGCCGTCCGCAAGCGAACAGTTGTAGAAGACGGAGTCTTCGAATCCGACCTTGAAAAGCCGAAGCTCGCCGAGGTTGCCCTTCGAGACCATTCGGCGGAACTGGTGAAGAAAGATTCCCTGATAGGCGCCCACCAGATGCAGATCGTATCGCGGCGGCTCGCCGACGATCTGAACTGCTTCACCATCCCAGTCGAGGAACATCGCTCCGACGGCGCCGTCGATCCCGTCGAGAAGGGAGTTGAGTGTCGATTCGAACGTCATCAGTTCGCGCCGATGCCGTCGTAATCCTCGGGAACGATGTCTCCGGCTTCCGACGCACCGAGAAATGCTTCCACGACGTTCGGGTCGAACCGGGTGTTCGCGAAGCTCCGGATCTTCTCCAGAACGTATTCGAGTGCCATTGCTTTCTGGTAGGGGCGGTTGGTCGTCATCGCGTCGAAGGTGTCGGCGACCGAGACGATTCGCGCCTGGAGTGGAATGTCTTCTCCTTTGAGACCTTCCGGATAACCGCCGCCCTCCCATCGTTCGTGGTGGTACTTCATCCCGGGAATCATGTCCATGAGTTGCGGAACGCCCGCCATGATGAACTCTCCCTTTTTCGGGTGGGTCTTCATCACCTCGAACTCCTCCTCGGTGAGGGCACCCGGCTTGCGAAGAATGCGGTCGTCGATGCCGATCTTGCCGACGTCGTGGAGGAGCGCGCCAACCCGGAGATCCGAAAGTTCCTTCTGGCCGAGATTCATGCGACGTCCGATGGCCAGAGAATAACGGGCGACGCGCTCGGAGTGGCCTCTGGTATACGTATCCTTCGCGTCGATTGCCGCGGCGAGCATGCGGACCGAGTTGATGAAGAGGAGATGATTCTCGTGAGCGGCCTTCTTCAGTCCTTCGACTGCTTTCTGAATCTCGGCCGACATCGTGTTGAAGCTCTGACCGAGATCGGCGACCTCGGCACTGCCTTTCACATCGACCCGCTGGGAGTAGTTTCCGGCGGCGATCTCCTTCGATCGTGTTGCCAGAGCGCGAATCGGTTTCGAGATCGACGTCGCGAAAAGCACACCGACGATTGATGCGAGAAGCGCCGCCCCGATCACCCAGTTGACCGTTGCTGCCTTCATGCTGTCGACCGAGGTGAATGCGAGTGAGGTTTCACGCTCGACTACGACGCCCCAGTCGACGGTTTGAACGGGAGCCACGGTGCCGAGCACTTCGATGGTCTTTCCCGTGATCTCTCGGTCGTAGGTCCGGGTGAGGCGCATCGGTTGCCTAGTGAACTCGGCGACCACGCCGACTCCCGAGAGGTCGGGCTGTCGCAGCGCGACCGCGGGCTCACTGTGCATGAGCACCTGCCCTTCGGCATTCACGACGAAAGCAGTCGCTTCGGCCGATTCCTCCTCCTCGAGTCGCGCCGCGATCGGACTCAGATCAGCGAGCTCGACCACCGCTCCGATCGTCTCGCCCCGGGTGTTGGTCACCGGCACGGCGATCACCATTGCCGGCCGGTTGACCTGTTGAAGGTAGAGAAAGTGACCCATGTAGGGCTCGCCTGCGATGGCCGAGCGGACTCCGGCGTTCATGGCCTGCAGCGCCTCGTCGGAAATGTCGGGGGGTTGGGCGGTCGCGCCTCTTCCCTCACGGTTGACCAGCCAAAGCGCGAGCGCGCCCGAACCGAGATAGTTCGAGATCGTCCCCTCCGAGGCGGCGTGAGCGAAGGGGTCGGCGTCGGCGGGAAGTGTCGTTGCCGTCGCGTTGATTCCGGCAGCGATCGTTCGGAGCCGGTCGAGCTCGCCCGATGTGAAATTGTTGATGTCGTTGGCGATCCCGACCGCGGAGCGCGTCAGGTACTTGCTCTCCAGGGTCTCGAGCGATTGGCGATTGATTCCAGTCAGAAAATAGTGGGAAACGACCAGCGGGATGACGGCGACGAGAATCAGAGCGCCGAGGAGAGTCCAGAGAAGTCGCGGGCGCGCGAGTCCGACCGTTCCTGCCATGCGACGATTATATTCGCGATCAACCGATCGGAATCGTCAGGAGGCCGTGCGGCCTGGTCTGCCGGATCAGGTTGTACAGACCTTCGATCGCGATGTCGGCCGTGAAACGCTCGTTGAGATGCAGAATCGACTCGCTGCTCCAGCTCTCGCCATTCCACCGGCGGAACCGGATGAGCGTGCCATCGGGGTCGAGCGTCCAGGCGATGATGTCATTCGGTCCGGATCCGAAAATGAAATCGGAACGGATTGAGTAGTTCGCGCTGAAGAGCGGAGCCGGGATCATGTCCGGCAGATCCGGCGCGGGCCGCACGCCGATCGGAATCGTGAGAACTCCGTTCGCGACCGGGATGATGTCGATCGTACGAAGCGCCTGAGCCGTGTGGTCACCGAATACGATGCGCACTGAAGCGCCGTCCGGGGCCGTCTGGACACTCGGATGGCGCAGCGCATGACTGCTCAGATTCTCGTCTCCGAGAAAGCTCTCCGATTGCGGCGGGACGATGTCGATCAACGCCGCCGTCTCGATTGCGGCAACGGCGCCATCCAGGATCGTCAGCTGCGCATAATGCGCTTCGGACCTCGAGCCGTCGTCGTCCCACCAGACCGCATGAACGCGAAGCCCTGGTACCTGTTCGCCCGGATTGCCGTCTTCATCGAAAACGGTCGTCGAGTGAGTCGTCGTGATTCGGAGGTTCTCCCGATAATGAAACACTCCTCCCTCGATGCTCGTCGCCTCGCTCCACCCCTCACTGCTCTTCGATGTGAAGAGCAGCTCGGTCGAGACAAGCGAGCGGATGTTGAGCCAGAAGACGAATACGGTATCGGTCTCGTAGTCCCACGCGATCGCGGGAAGAACGTGCAGGCTGCCGTCGAGCGTGGCGGGGATCGGTTCGACCGTCACCTCGGCGCCTTTCTGGGTCGTCAGGTTCAGGATCGTTTTGACGGGGATCGAGTCGGGATCGACGATCTCCAGGTCGACCGAGTAAACCACGCCCTCGGGTGTCACGGCCACGTTGTCTCTCAGCCCTCCGAAAGAGGGGAGCGACCATCCGACCAGGCCGATGACGATTGCGATGAGAGCGAGCCGGCGCATCACAGTTTCCAGTTGATCACCTTTCTCAGGTCGAGCGCATACAGCAGATTCTTCAGCTGCGGAAACTCCGGATACCAGCTGCAGAGATGATCGAAGTGTTCCTCCGCTTTCTCATAGTTGCCGAGATGCACATTCGCCTCTCCGAGAAGGTAGTGGGCGTTTCGCAGCAGCCGGTCCTCGGAGGTCGACTCCAGCCCGAGCATTCCCCATCGCACGGCGGTCGCGGGCTCACCGATGTCGAGGTACCCGAGACAGAGGTCGACATAGGATTCGGCGACCCAGCCCTCGGCTTCCTCTCCGCGGGCGAGCGCGATCGCCTCGTGAAGGAGCGGGATCCCCGCCTTCGGATTTCCGCCGACGATCTCGGTGTAACCGAGGTTCTGCAGCAGAAAGTATCGCTGGAAAAGATTTTCCTCAGGCGTGATCGCGAGAAGCTCGCGGTAGTGAGCGGAAGCAGCCTCGAACTCCGAGTCGAGCATCTCGAGGTTGGCCAGCTCGTTGAGCGCCGGTACACGCCAGTCTTCGCGGCCTGCGACGGCCGACGATTCGAGAGCGATTGCGGCGTAGCTGCGCGCTCGCTCGATGTTGCCCTCCGTGCGGAAGCGGAGCGCGAGCCAATAGGCCGCCTGAGCCACATGCTCGTCATTCTGACGGCGGAGCACGATTGAGGGAAGTGCCTTCACCTCGGGTGCACCGATCTCCCCCAGCTGGATCAGGGAGAATGCCTTGTTGATCGACACCAGGGTCTTCGACGATTCGTCCGGTGCCTGCCTGTGAGCCAGGTCGAACGCTGCGAGCGCTGCATCATGTTCGTTCGCGCGCTGTCTGGCGAGTCCTTCACTTCTGTGCTCCTCGAATCGATTCACCTCACTCCTCCCCATCCCCATCGACTCCGGTCTGCTGGCGGTGCTTGAACTCGATGAAACTCTGGACTTCCTTCTGGGCATCGCGGCTCAGCATGCGGAACTTGTCGAGCGCCAGATCCTTGTCCGGCTGCTCCTCGAAGAATTCCCCGATCCCCATGTTGAACGTCTGGAGGATTCTCAGCAGCGTGTCGAGTCCGACCTTGTACTCCCCCTGCTCCATCCTCGAAAGATCCGACTGGCAGATCCCGATCTTCTGGGACAGCTCGACCTGGGTCAGCTTCCGCTGACGACGAAGTTGTCGTATCTTACGGCCGACGAGCTCGACCTGTGCGGGTGCGTTCTTCGACATGTATGCCTCAACGGGATAAACTCCCGGCCAACGCTCTAATTTAGGCGTCCTATCATATGATTGTCAAGGATAGAGTGGGGAACCTTGCCGGAAGTTTGCACGTGCTGAGGGCCCTCGTACGGCGCGATTTCCGCCTTCGTTTCACCGGCTCCGCCCTCGGGTTCGCCTGGGCCGTCCTGCAACCCCTCCTGATGGTGCTCTGCTACTGGTTCGTCTTCACAAAAATCTTCACGAGGGGGGACACCAGCGATCCGGACTACGTTCCATTTCTGATCTCCGGGCTGCTCGCCTGGATGGGCTTCGCCGACGGCATCACCCGGGGCATGACGGCCATCGTCGAAAACGGCGCGATGATCCGGAAGCTCACCTTCCGGAGCGATGTCCTCGTGATCGTCCCGAACGTGACGGCGCTCATCTTCGAATGCATCGGATTCGGGCTGTTCATCATCTATATGGCGTTTCGGGGCGGGGATCTGAGCGGTCTCTGGCTCCTTCCATTCGCGCTCCTGCTCCAGGCACAACTGCAGATCGGGCTCGGCTGGATTCTGTCGGTCCTGAACGTCCTCTTCCGCGACGTCTCCCAGGTGATCGGCTTCGCGCTGACGCTCGGGCTGTTCCTCAGCCCCATCTTTTACGAGGTCCCGAGCGAGTACGAGAATTGGTTCCGATGGAATCCGATGACCCCCCTGCTCGGTTTGTTCCGGAGTGCTCTGACCGGAGCTCCGTTACCCGACGCACTCTCGATCGTATTCCTGTTGGTGGTTTCGGCCGGGCTGTTCTTCGCCGGACTGAAGTTTTTCCGGCGTGCGCAACCGACGCTGGCCGATCTTCTCTGAACCGCCAAATTCCAAACCATGGAGTGTTTCCTGAAAATGTTTCGTCCGCACAATCTCGTGATTCCGGCCGTGCTGATCGTCTTCACGGCGATCGGCTGCAGCCATACAGCCACCGATCCGGCAGCCGAAGTCTCCAGGGATCTTCCGCTTTCATCCAATGACGCCGAAGCGCTCGCCCGGGCAGAGTGGGCCGAGTATAAGGCGAGCATGACCCGCGCCGAGCGGCTCGAGAAACTCGGTCTCGATGAGGACCCCGGCTTCGATCCCGATCCGGAACGGATCTGGGAAAGGCACGGCGCTGCCTGGAAGATCGAAAAATTCGACAAGAAGACCGCGGTCTTCAGAGCCAATCCCGTCGGGGTCCTTCGACCATTTCAACACGTATCGGCTGCAGGGGAGATCTACGACGACAATGAGGAGTACGTCTGGGTGTTCCGGCGTGTCCGAGAGACTCGCGATCCCTTCCAGTACGATCCGGACGTCTACCATCTCCGCGATCTCTCGCCTGAAGCGATCGAAGAATTCGAGACTCTCAAGAAGGAATTCGTTCGGGTGAGTCCGCCAGAGTCGACCGAAGTGATCCGCTTCGTCGAGTCGTCCAGCGGGCTTCCACAGGATGGTTCATGGCGAAACTCGCCGGGTGTGGGCGACCTGAACGGGGACGGTCATCTCGATATCGTCGCTCCGCCCGAGCGCGGAACTCCGTCGGGTGTGCCCGCGATCTTTCTCGGCGACGGCCGGGGCGGATGGCGTGGCTGGGCGGAGGCCCGTTACCCGAGACGCCTCGACTACGGATCGGCCGTGGTCGCCGACGTTGACCAGGACGGTCATCAGGACATCGTGTTCGGCGTCCACCTCAATGGACTCGCCGTGTGGCTGGGCGATTCGAAGGGCAACTTCACCGAGTCGAGCGGAGGGCTCCCGAAGCAGAGCTTCCCGACCCGCCGCGTCAACGTCGCCGACATGGACGGAGATGGCGATCTCGATCTGGTGGCGCTGACCGAGGGCCCCACGCCGTTGTCCCCGACGTCCATCCAGGGGAGCAAGCTCCGAATTTTCTTCAATGAGGGACGGGCGAGGAGCTGGAAGCAATTCGAGGTCGGTGAGCCCGGACGTCTTCTCGGCGGCGACTGGATGAAGCTCGGCGACCTCGACGGCGACGGCAATGTCGACATCATCACCTCCAGCATCTACTACCACGGCACCGACGTCGTCTGGCTCGGCGACGGGAGTGGTACCGGGTGGGAGGTTTTCGGGCGGGGATTTTTTCCGTGGTATTCGTACATCGGCGCTCTCGCCGTCGGAGACTTCGATCGTGCGCGCCCCGGAGACGAAGCGCTGGTCTCCTACGCGCGAACGTTTCCCGCGGAGGTCCATCCGCTCGAGGTCGAGCATCCTGAGTTCCGGGAGGTCGCCGGCATCGACTACGTCGCCATCAGCGGCGACGAATCGGTCCGGGAACGCATCGTCACGTGGGCCGACAGACACTCGATGAATGCGATGGCCGCAGCGGACTTCGATGGTGACGGGAACATCGACGTCGCGTACTCCCGGACGCGTCCGCGCGTCGCGGGGATTCTGATGGGCGATGGCCGGGGCGGCTTTTCTGATGCGGTCGTCGAGGGATGGGAAGTTCCGGAGAACACCGCGTACGATCTGACCGTCGCCGACTTCGACGGGGACGGCCGACCGGATATCCTGATGATGTTCGAGGACTCGGGGAGGTCGTTGGCGGACAAGGATGGCGCGATCCGTGTATGGTTGAACAGGACTCCCTGAAAATGGACGCTTGCTCTCGGGGAGGATCTGGATATAATGGCGAAACACGCCGAGGTTTTATGGTGCTGTCGCATAAAAATCGGCGGCGGGTATTGACATTCGGGATATTTGGACTTAAGTTTAGGCGAGAAATCGCGTAAAAGACTCACGTATGCAAAGTGAAAATATGGGACAGGGAGGTGGTTCTATCGTTCGGGGACGATGAGCAGTTTCACTCTGAAAGAGAAGTAGAACTCAATACAAACATGTGTAGGAGACACAACCAAATGAGAAAAGTTTCGATACTGGTCGCGATCCTCGCTCTGGTGTCGGTAGGCGCGTTTGCACAGCAGTCGCGCTTCCCGAATTCCATCGGCGCGGGTACGACCCTAAATGACGACTCGTGCGACATCGGCGTCACGCCGGCCGCGACCCTGCTTCTGCCGTACTTCGAAGTCGGTCTCGGTCCGGACAGCAACGTCGAGCCGAACACGTTTTTCACCATCACCAACGTTTCGCGTCTTCCGCAGGTCGCGCACATCACGGTCTGGACCGACTGGTCCGTTCCGGTGCTCGACTTCAACATCTTCCTCACCGGTTACGACGTTCAGTCGCTCAGCATGTACGACGTGATCACGCGTGGATTCGTTCCGGAGACGTCGATCGATCGGAACGGAAGCGGTTCGATCACCGCGGCGGACAGCGGACCTCGCTCGGCGCTGAATACGGCCAACCCGGCGTTCTTCGGCTCGGTCTCGACCGACTGTCTGAACCAGGGCGGAAACATTCCTGAGGGACTCGCGGCTGAAGTTCGCGACGCGCTCACGGGCCAGCCCTACAATTTCACCAACGCGCAGAACATCCCGACCGGTTGCGTCGTCGGTGGCGCGCACGAAAATGCCGTCGGTTACGTGACCGTGGACGTCGCACGGACGTGCTCGACCACGCTGCCGACCGATCCGACGTACTACTCGCCCACGGGCGACATCGCGCACGACAACGTGCTGATCGGTGACTACTTCCACATCGGACCCGACGCTGCTACCGGCAACTTCGCTGGTGGTAACACGATGGTCCACATCCGCGCCATTCCGGAAGGAACGCTCACTCCGGTGGTTGACGCGGACGTCACCTTCCCCTACACCTTCTACGATCGTTACACGACTGTCGCCGAGTCCGGTGGCGAGCGTGCCGACCGTCGTCAGCCGCTGCCCGGACTGTGGGCCGCTCGGTACGTCGAGGACGTTCTCGGCGCCGACACCGACTACCGGATCTGGCGTGAAGGTGTGACTCAGGGTGCACCGACCTGCACGGGAGCTCAGGCTGCCTCGCAGAACGCAGTGGTTCCGCTGACCGAGATTGTTCGGTTCGACGAATCGGAGAACCCGAACATCGGCGCAACGGGCGTCTGCACATTCTCGCCCTGCCCGGTTGAAGCCGGCGTATCGTTCCCAGAGACCGGCTCGTTCGCCTCGGATGGCTCGAGATTCCCCGCGGACACGACTGCATCGACGGATCCTGGTGGTTGGACGTACATGAACCTCAATCACGCCGAGCAGCCGGGACGCAACATCACGTCGAACTGGGTCACCATCAACATCACGGCCGACGGTCGTTACTCGGTCGACTACGACGCAGCGTGGCTCGGCAACGGTTGCTCGCCGAACCCGGGTGTCACCTCGACGGATGGAACAAATCCGATCGGACCCGCAGAGAACGACAATGAAGGCTTGTTTTGATTGAGCCGCTGGACCTATCTGGTCTGACGGACTGAAGTAGCCAGCACGATTCGGGCGGGCGGGTCTCACGACCAGCCCGCCCGATTCATCTGCGGGCGCTGGAATGTTTCTGGTGAACGGATGCTTGCAAGTTCCCGAAAGTCGCTTAAAATAAGTCTGGAGCAGGTCCTACTCATGATGAAGTTTTCAAGGTTCAATCGGGGGTGGAGTGTGGTGTCGATCAAAAGATTCATTGCCGCGTCAACGGTCCTTCTGGCTCTCAGTCCTTCGCTGTTCGCTCAGAATTGGCCAATGCCGACGAAAAAGGATGTCGAACCGCTGGCCACGGTCAACGGTGTAGCAACTTTTCCTTATTCGTCGCCATTCGCTGATCACGTCGGACGCTTCGTCGATTCTTCCGAGACGAAAGACTTTCTCGGCAATCCGAGAACCTTCCGGGCCAAGGCGTTCGCTGTGTCCCGACAGAATGGCTCCGTATACGTTCGTCTCGGGGAGCGGTTCGCCGTCTACAACCTGCAGGGGTTCTTCACCGAGAAGCTCGGATCGCCGCTCACTGACAGCGCAACCTCGATCGCATCACCACCACGATCCTCGACACCCGAAAAATATCTCCAGTACAACGACCAGGTCGATCCCGAGGACCCCTCGCAGAAGCTCTGGACGGAAGTCAAGGATGGCCAGTCCCGTCTGTGGGAGGTCGCTGCGGACGACCGTGGCTATGTCTACGTCGCCTATGATCTGTGGGGATGGCTCATCCTGAAGGATCACGGGGGTTCCGTCGATGTCATCAGACAGCTCACCGGTCCGGAGGCAGGCAGCGCAAAGTTTCTGAAAGCCATCAAGACGGGCGGTAAGTACTACGTTCTCACGGGCGACGGAACCGAGGGCGTAAAAATCTGGGACGTGACCACTCCGGCCAGCCCTCAGTTCGTCCGGGAGATGCATCCCGGTGGATCATCCGGGTCCTACCACGCCGTCGCCGTCTCGGATACGCACGTCGCGCTCGTCGGAGAGCGGAACGTGGGAACACGCGAGGATCCGATATACGAGCAGGTATTCAACGTCTACACGCACGCGGGGGTCGTCGGCGGCCAGGCTCCTGTGTACACCAAGATCGACCCGAAGAGTGCCGTCGAGAGCTACATCAGCGCCGCATCAGACGGTCAGACTTTTTATCTGCTTTGGAGAACGCGGTCAGGCGACTCGGGAATCTACGCGGCTGCTCCTGCGGCCGGTGGGTTCAATGGATCTCAACTGCCGCAGCTGCAGTTTCCCGGTCAGTCCCTGGGAGGGCTGGCCTACCATGATGGCCATCTCACACTCTGGGGGACGGGCATCGACAAATACCAGAGGGGGTGGTTGTTTCGCGGTCAGGGGACGAGCTTCGAGGAGAGAGAGCTCGGCGACTTCCTGACTCTTTACTACTCGAACCCTCTTTCCGGCTGGGCGGTTGCCTTCAAGGCCGGGCCCTTGTGGGAAATCCTCTTCGTTCAAGAGGGGGGGAAGGACTATCTGGTCGTTTCCTCGCACGGACTCGGTGACGTTTACGAGCTCGAGGCACTCGACCGTCTGAGCGCAGAGCTCATGCCTGGATTCGGGACCCCCAATCCCAATGCACCCGCCTCGCAGCAACCCTTCTACGGCGATCCGATGACTTTCCGAAGCACGTTCGCAGAAGGGACCATCAGCGTCAGCTGGAACTTCGGAAACCCCGAATCGCTCGACAACATCGTCTCTTCGACTTCCGGCTCCGAGGTCGTTCACCAATACGCCGGTCTGACGACGGCGAGCGAGATCTCGACGCCGAAGACCGCGACGGTGACCGCGAATTCGGATCCCACAAACAAGGGCACGACCTCCGTGACGCTCGGCGTGCCGCAGGCTCGCCTGCTCCTGGGGGGAACGCTCGATTCGCTGACGAGTGAGGCCGGAGCTTCGAACGACGTCGTTCTCGGCGGCACCTTCGTCGACGGCTCCGATGGAAGCGTCGAGAGCCATTACTCGGTCTGGACCCAGGACGGAACCGAGATCCAGAAACTCCCGAACGAGTCGGTCGAGGCGGGAACCTGCGGTTCGCATACGATCCACCTGACGAGCAGATACGTTCCCTATGACGTTATCGGTGGGATCATCACGCCGGCGCTTTCTTCGCCGGGACACTTCGTCGTCGAGACGCCGCAGTATTCGTACTCGGTGAAGCCTTTCGTCGCGCGGATCTCCGCATCCAAATCGGGTGGAACGATCACATTCAAAAATGATGCGATCGTCGCCGACAACACGCAGTTCGCCGATGGTGCCGCGACGCCGTGGACCGAAACGTGGGAGCTGCGCGATTCCAGCGGTGGCGTCATCACCAACGGGCTCGTATCAGCGACGGTCGGAAGCCCCGGTACCTTCGCGGTCCAGGAAAGCCTGATTCAGCCGAACAGCAAGATGACGCTGACGATCAAGATGGATCCTGCTCTGATTGTCGATACCGGATGCCAGACGACTTCTGCGGCTCAGAGTCAGGCAACGATGAAGGCGAGCCCTCCCGATCCAATGATCACGGTTGTGGGCTGCGAAAACGCGGGATCGAGCTGCAACCTCACCGCGACGTCAGTCTCGGCGCAGGACACCAGCGACTGGACGTTCTCATGGACGATCAACGGCGCCAACGCCGGAAGCGGAAGCGAGATCGCGCCATCGATCACGACGGCCGGGACCTATAAGTTCGATGTGACGGCGACGAGCGTGTTCGGACAGGCGACAGCCACGAAGACGATCACTGTCGAGGAGCCGGTGTGCTCGGGCGCTCCCCCCGCGGGAGGCATCTCGATCAACCATCACGGCGCCAACACCAACTGCACGACGTGCGCGACCAACGAGCCGATCAAGTTCAGCCCGAAAGCATGGGGCGGCTACCAATTCCAGGAGTGCGACACCTTCAGCTGGAACTTCGGCGACAACTCGCCGGCATCGACCGAGATGAACCCCACTCACACTTTCCCCGGAAATGGACCGTACAACGTGACGCTGACGGTCACCAACACCGAGGGAAGCGCAACGGCCAACACCACGATCCAATTCGGATCTGGTGACGGCAGTGGCAGTGGCACCTGCAACGCACCGTCTGGTGCCGCGAGCCCGAGCTTCACCGGGCTCACGAGCGGCTGCAAGATCAACGGCGGTCCGTGTGCGACCAATGAAACGATCCGGTTCACCGGCGGCACCTGGCAGTACACCGTCCAGTCGTGCGACACATTCCTGTGGGAGTTCGGTGATGGATCGACCTCGACACAGAGAAATCCGAACAAGGCGTATGCGCAGTCGGGTACCTACAACGTGACGTTCACGATCCGGAACTCGAAGGGGCAGATCTCTCAGACGATTCAGGTGCCGGTGTCCGGGTCAGGCGGCGATGCGAGCTGCTCGAAGCCGCCACCGCAGCCCTCGATCAACTATACGGGAGCGAGCAGCGGATGCACGCAGAGCGGATCGACCGGATGTCTCCCGAGCGAGCCGATCAAATTCACGGCGGACTTCTGGCAGTACAAAGTTCAGACCTGTGACCAGTTCACCTGGAACTTCGGCGACGGAGGAACCTCGACGGAGAAAGAGCCGACGCACAGCTTTGGTCCGGGTGAGCACATCGTCACGCTGACGGTGAGCAACCAGAACGGCCAGGCGGTTGGGCAGACGACGGTCAACACCGGCCCTCCGGCCCAGGCTCCGGCCTCCGCGAGCTTCACCACGAGCACCACGCGACCGAAACCGGGCGAGCCGGTCAGCTTCTCGGCGACGACCTCGGGAGGCGATCCCGCAACCAAGTGGGATTGGAACTTCGGCGACGGAACGACCGGGACCGGCCAGAACGTCACCCACACCTTCAACGGTGAGGGCTCGTTCAACGTCACAATGACCGCGAGCAACAGCGGCGGCTCGGCCATCGCGTCGTCGGTGGTTCGCGTTACCGACTCGCTCATCTACGTACTCCCGGTCGTGGTCCACGCCGACGGTCAGAACGACAGCAAATGGCGAACCGATGTCGTCATCCACGTGCCCGAGGTCGACCCCAACGGAATCGAGATCGAGGCCAACTTCAGAGGCAACGTGAAGACGATTCTTCTCGACTCCTCCACGAAGGTGTTCGAAGATTTCCTGACCTTCTTTACGGACGAGCCGGGTGCTGGTCCCGTCTCGCTCAGCACGCCGGCGCCGCTCCAGATCTGGACGCGAACGTACAACGTCAGCGCGAGTGGAGTCGGAACTCTCGGCCAGCTCATTCCAGTCATCGACATGGAAGAGCGAAGCGGTTCGATGGGAGTGCCGAAATGGCACAGCATCGGATCGATCCGTAACGGCGACCGTCACAGGGTCGACTTCGGAGTCGTCAATCCGAACGATCAGAGACTCGACCTCACCGTCCACATGTACGACGAGACGTTTGGCCTGGAGGTGGAGACATTCAACGTATCGGTGCCTCCGTTCGAGTTCCAGCAGAAGAAGCTGCATCAGTGGGTGCCGGACTTCGATCTCGCTGGCGGGACGTACAGCCTTCGGATCGATAATCCCGCCGGACTTCCGATGACCGCATATGCGTCGGTGGTGGACAACATCAGCAACGATCCGGTGTTCGTCGAGGCGATCGAGGATTCGGCCGTCATGGGCGAAGCCGCGAGAGTCCAGATCGTGCCTGGCGTCGGAAACATCGGCGCATGGCGCACGGATCTGACGATCTTCAACCCCGATACGCAGGCCGTGATGATGGACGTCACCTACTTCGATCGGAGCGGCGCGGTCAATGCGACCGTACCGGGCGTGGTCATTCCGGGCAAGGGGTCGGTTGCGGTCACGGACGTAGTCAATTCTCAGTACATCCAGCAGCCCAACACTGCGGGTATTCTCCAGATCGAGACGAGAGGGCCGAACGCGCTCTACCCGATCATCTTCAGCAGCACCTACAACGACCAGCAGGCGGCCGGAACGTATGGCCACGGGATCCCGGCGTTCTCGAGAGGCGAACCGAACGTCACGAAGGAGCGCGGCGGAATCATCCCCGGAGTTCGTCAGGACTCGCGGTACAAGACGAATCTCGGTCTTGTCGCCCTCCATGCAACCGAAACCACAGTCGTTTCCGTGGAGCTTCTGGATCCGGTAACGGGCCAGACCCGGTCGATGCGGGAGGAAGCACTCGCGCCCAACGCATCGGTGATCATCAATGAGGTCATTTCGGGCTTCCTCGGCTCAGTCGCCGATCACGGCTCGCTCCGAATCAGGGTCATCTCCGGAGGCCCGGTCTGGGCATTCGCGACGGTTGCCGACCAGTTGACGAAGGATCCGGAGTACGTGCCGGCATTCCCCGAGATCGAGTAGGGGCCATAAGAGCGATCAATCCAAACAGGGCGAGACCAGGCGGTCTCGCCCTGTTTTTCGTTGAGTGCCTGGAGTTAGAATCAGTTCGATGCTTCCCGCCATTCGAGCCGTCGACTGCAGCAAGTCCTACAGACTCTACGAACGGCCTGCAGACCGGCTTTTCGAGCTGATCACCGGAAGGACGCGCCATCGCAGGTACGATGCCCTCAGCTCGGTCGATCTCGTCGTCGAGCAGGGGGAGACCCTGGGAATCATCGGACAGAACGGCGCGGGAAAAAGCACCCTTCTCAAGCTGGTCTGCGGAGTGACGACTCCGACCAGTGGCACACTCTCGACACGAGGCACGATTGCCTCGATCCTCGAGCTGGGGACTGGCTTCCATCCCGACTTTTCGGGCCGCGAGAACGCCTCGCTGAATGCCGCCATCATCGGCCTGACCCCCGCCGAGATCCGGGAACGTCTGCCTCGGATTCTCGAGTTCTCGGAGCTGGGCTCGTTTCTCGATCAGCCAGTCAAAACGTACTCGTCCGGCATGTACATGAGACTCGCTTTTTCGGTCGCGGTGAATGTGGATCCGGATGTTCTGGTGATCGATGAAGCACTGGCGGTGGGTGACGGACACTTTCAGAAGAAGTGCGTCGACAAGATCCGGGAGTTTCAGGATCGAGGGAAGACGATTCTCTTTTGCTCTCACGCGCTCTATTTCGTCTCGACGCTCTGCAGAAGGACGTTGTGGCTCGAGGGTGGGAAGGTTCGCAGGCTGGGAAAGACGATCGATGTGGTGCACGAGTACGAGGAGTTTCTTCTCGAACAGAACCGGACGACTCCCGAGGATTCGGCGGAGAAGACGCCGGCAGTCAGTCCCGTTCGAATCCGTTCAGTCGAGCTCGGCCCGCCGTCGGGGGGTGAAACGACAGTCTTTTCCACCGGCGACGATCTCGTCGTCAGGGTCGTCATCGAATCCGATGACGCGAGTACGCCGATCCACATACTCGCCGCCTTCGATCGATCCGCGGACGAGATTCAGTGTTTCGCGGTCGGCACGCATTTCGACGAGATGGCGCCGTTGAGTGGACGGAATCTCTACACGATCGAGCTGCGAATCGATTCGCTTCCTCTGGTACGAGGCGATTACGATGTCGTCGTCTTCGCGGGTGACGAGCACGGTGTGCACATTTACGATCGCGTCGATCTCAGGCCGGCGTTCTCGGTCGGCGGCGACCGTTACGAGATCGGATTGATTCGTCCAGTTCATCAGTGGTCGACCGGTACCGCTCTGAGGAAAACTGCAACATGATCGCGGTCGAGACCTCCCGGCAGCCGCTCGACGAGTGTGTTTTGTTCGCACTGGCCGTTGCCGAGTCTTCGGGAACGACCGAACAGGTGCGACAGCGTGAAGACCTCGACCCGTCCTGCGTCGAGGTGCACGGAGATGCCGAACAGCTCAGCTTCCGGTGGTCGCCCGAAAGGAGCCGATTCGAATCGACGACGGCACCGGCGATGAATCTGGTGGTCCCATTCTCGGTGGATGAGCCGTCGACCTCGCGGGTTCGAAGGATTCTGTACGAGGAAATCTCTCCGAGACAGCTACGGATGACGGCGCGCGTGATCGAGAGCGTGAAGAGTGACGACGTCATCTTCGCGTGCCTTGGCGGTGAGCGGGCCGGATCGGCAGGAGCAACGGAGGTCTGGCCCGATCTCGATGTCGTGGAACTGGTCCGGCTCGTGACGGCGAGCTTCGCGGTACTCGAAACGGTCGACGACTTCGAGCCTCACGGGCGAGTCTCGAGGCTTGCGAGGGCGCTCGGGATCGCCATCATCGATTTCGCCGGAGATCCGGTCCGAAGAGAGGACGATCCAGGGGTGAGCGTCGGCACGTGGGATCCCATGGCCTTCGCGAGAGCGATCACCGAGTTGACGGTCGCCGAAAGAACCCCTGTTCCGCGGCTGCCTCGTGGCTTCGCTTCGGATCTCGCCGGGGCTGTCAGGAGTTGACCGAGCCCGTCACGCTGCTGATCGTCAACTACAGATCTGCAGAGCTGACCTCGAGAGCGATCCTGAGCGCCCGGAAAACCACCCGGACTCCGCTCCGGGTCGTGATCGTCGACAATTCGGTGGATCCGGAAGAGGTGGTCAAACTTCGCGCGCTCGAAGCCGTCGAGGTGGTCGCTTCTCCTGACAATGTCGGATATGCGGCGGCGATCAACCGCGCGGTCGCCACTTTCAGGGGCGGCATTGTCGTGGCCAGCAATCCGGATGTCGAATTCGGTCCCGGTTGTATCGACGAGCTCGTGAAAAACCTCGGGTCGTCGATCGCCGCGAGTGGCCCACGGTTCTGGTGGGACCGAGATCGGAGCTGGCTTCTTCCACCACCCGAGACGATGAGCTTTCTTCAGCAGCTCGGTACGAATCTGGAGAATCGCTGGCTCTTCCGCCTTACGGATCGCGCGCGGAGGCGGGCTCGACTCCGGTTCTGGAGGAGAACTTCGACGGCAAGCGTTCCGGTGCTCTCAGGTGCCGTGCTGGCCTTCGATGTGGAGACGTTTCAACGCCTCGGCGGGATGGACGAGCGATTCAGGCTCTACTTCGAGGAAGTCGACTTCGCGAGGAGGGCGGCGGAGGCGGGTTTGTCACTGCGTCATGTGCCGACCGCCGGGTGCCGCCACCTTTACGGACAGTCGTCGTCAACCGAACCGCAATCGGCCGCATGGTTCGAGGAGTCCCGCCAGCTTTTCAATCGTAAATCGTTCGGCAGAATTGGAGCACGGATCCTTCGGGCTCGCCTGGGCCCGGTCCCCGACCGGAGCGAACGATGGTACGGGGAGCTTCCTCGAATCGAGTCGCCCGACTCGACGGTGATCGAGCTCGCAGCGGAGCCAGCGTTCCGAATGGCGGCGGGATTCTTCCCCCGAGAGTCGGAAATCGAGATTCCGAAGAAGGCGCTGGAGTCGAGCGGGTTCGAAAGGGTATGGTTTCGGGCTGTGAGTATCGCCGATCTCAAAACGCTCTGGACAGTCTCCCTGAACAGAGAAGACGGATGGTGAGAGAAAGCGTTCAGATGTCGGTCGTCACGATCGGTTCCTCTTCGGAGGATCTCGGTGAAGCTCTCGAGGCGCTTCGCGAGTGGCTCGATTCGACGAAATTGTCGTGGGAAGCGATCGTGATCGACGGGGGAGTGGACTCTCCGGAGGTCCGGCTCGAGGGCTGGCGTGTCATCAGGCCGGAAACCCGGGGGAAGGGCCGAGGGATCGCCGAGGCGGTGATGGAGACGAAGGGCGAGGTCGTCGTGGTCGTGGAGGATCTGATTGCCACCGAGCCGGGATCTCTGGGGCCTGCGATCACGCTCGTCCAGTCGGACGCTACGGACATCGCGCTGGTCGACCTGCAGAATCGTCAGCGCCAGAATACGTCGATCTTCGCGGCCCTCATCGGCTGGATCGTGGGAACCTTTCTCGTGTCCGATCCTCCTCCGACCGGTCATGGAGCGACGGTGTTCAGTCGAGCAGTCGGCCGCGACCTTTTCTCTCAGGCTCGAATCGATGGAGCGGGTGTCTGGAACGAATTTCTCTACCTGGCCCGCAAATACGGCTATCGGATCGAACGGCTGGCTGCTGAACGAGTACCTTCGGCGCCGATCCGACCGGGCCGATCGTGGGGTGAGGTTCTCGACATCGTCCGAACCCGGCTCAACGACAGGCGAATGCGATACCGGATTCCGAGACGCTGTCCGGTATGCATGTCAGCGGAGACCGGGACGAGGCTGCAAATCGACGGCGAGATCGTTAGGGCGTGCCGGCGATGTAAATGCCGTTACCTTTCAGTGCTGCATCGGAACGACGACACCGACGAACCAACCGGGACCATGAAGAGGGATGAGGTCGATTCCGAGGGGGCTACCGAGACCAGGGCCGCCATGATGACCGCCCGGCGTCGTCTGCAACTCGTCTGCAGGTTCGTTCCGTTCGGCTCGCGGGTTCTCGAGCTCGGGTGCGGCGCTGGGATATTCGGCAGCGTCGCCAGAGAGGATTTCGGCTACTCCGGCGTCGACGAGTCCTCGATCGCAGTGCGTCGAGCCCGGCAGAAGGGACTCAACGTCGTGAGAGGAGAATTGAATGGATATGTGAGCCTTAACGGGCCATTCGACTGCCTGCTGGCCTTCGACGTGATGGAGAGGTTTCCGGATCCTCATTTGGCGTTCGAGCAGATTCGTCGGCTGATCAAACCTGGTGGCGTACTGATTGTGACAACGCCGGATACCGAAAGTCTGATCGCAGAAATATCGGGCGATCGGTGGCTCAGGAGGCGTTTTCCGCAAAATCGCATTCTCTACTCTCGCACGGCTCTTCTCGAGCTTCTGGACAACGAGGGCTTCGACGTCGAATCAGCGGCCTCGGAGCTGGAGCTCCGCGAAGCCGACGAATTGGAGCCGGGCGTATTCAGGTCGCTCGGCAGAATCGTTCAGATGATCACGCGGCGACCTCTGCTCTGTCCGTGCGGAACTGTTCGCATCGTTGCGCGGCGTCGAGCCGGCTCGGCACTCGGGGAGCGTTATGAGAAGAGAGTTGCCGCGGAGCGTGCCTTCTGAGACGCCCTGGCTTTCGCGTACGGAAAGCAACGCCCGACGACATCGATGCGCTCGGAAGGCTGTTCCAGCTCGTTTTCGGCGAGCAGCGTCTCCCGGAGGTCTGGAGATGGAAGTACTTTGCAAACGAGCAGGGTACCCACAGTTGGGTGGCCGATGCCGGAGATCGTCTCGTCTTTCATTGCGGAGCCACGCCCGTCCCATTCCGGACTCATGGAACGCTCGGGACGGCGCTGCAGCTGACGGATTTCATGAAGGATCCCGGCTATGCCGATGGAATCGGACCTGGCGGGGCCTTCGTGCGGACGACGTCTGCCTTTTTCGCCGACGTCGTCGAGCGTCGATCGGCAGACCTGATGTACGGTTTTCCCGGCGAACGTCACCGACTTGCAGGTGAAAAGGTACTCGACTACAAGACTGCCTTTCCGGTTCATGAGGCGCGCCTCGAGCCAGCGGGATCGATCTCCGGACAGCAGCTTCGAGCGCTGGACCCCGATGTTCTCGAGCGGTTCGATCAGGGCAGCGGATCTGATGTACGAATGGTTCGTTCACCGCGGCTTCTGAGGTGGCGGTACCTCGATCGACCCGGAGCCGATTACCGGTATCTCGGCGCGGAGTCCGGAGCCTGCGCGATCGTTCGTCCGGTTCAGGACGAATTTCGGTTGATGGAGGTCGGAGGGGAGATTTCGGTTGAAAGCATCGAAGGGCTGGCCCGGCGTCTCGCAGAGCTCGGGCGTCCCGTCGTCGGGTGGTTTTCTCCCTTTCACCCGGTGGGAGTTGCCCTCGCGAAAGCCGGATTCGTATTCGGAGCTCGCGATCATTCGCTGGCAGCCGCCTGGTTCAGCAGCGAGGCGGATACTCGCCGCAGGAAGTATTTCGATTCGAGGGTTCTGAGCAAATCAGACTTCTACTACACGCTGGGTGATTACGACGTATGGTGAAAGCGTGCCGCGAGAATCGGCTCGATCTCGGCGGGGGGGAGGGGTCTCGCAAAGAAATACCCTTGAAGATGTTCGCAATGTTCAGCACGAAGAAACCGGCTCTGGACCTCGGTCTCGACTCCTTCGGCAACGACATCGAGCCCGAGTTGCCGCGCCAAGGCCAAAACGGCGGAAATGATCGCTGAGCTCTGCGTCTGTTCCCTGACCTCCTCGATGAACACCCGATCGATTTTGATGCGATCCACGGGAAAGCGACTGAGATAACTCAGCGAGGAGTAGCCGGTGCCAAAGTCGTCGAGCGCGATCCGAACGCCCATTTTCTTGAATTCGTGCAGATTTTCGAGAGCGAGCTCGGGATTCTGCATCGCGACGTTCTCGGTGATCTCGAGCTCGAGACAGGATGCGTCGATACCGTATTTGCCCAGCAGGCCCTGGACACGGCGGGGAAGCGTCGTGTCGTGGAACTGACGTGGAGAAAGATTGACGCTCACCCTGGTCCGAATGCCGACGGAGATCCAGAAGTGGAGCTGTTTCAGAGCTTCAGACATGACCCAGTCGCCGATTGCGTTGATGAGGCCTGAACGTTCTGCAAGGGGGATGAAATCGGTGGGCAGAAGCTCTCCTCTTTCCGGATGGTTCCAGCGTACCAGAGCTTCCACGCTCACGATCTCTTCGGTTGCAGCGTGAATCAGCGGCTGATAGTGAAGGTGGAGCTGTTGCATTTCGACGGCCCGATGAAGATCGGCCTCCAATTTCATCTTGTCCACTGCTTTGTCATTTTCCAGCTGGGACGAGAAAGAAAACGTGTTCTTGCCGATGTCTTTTGCCGTGTGCATCGCGATATCCGCGGACTTGAGAAGCGACTGACAATCGATACCGTTTTCTCCCGACAAGGCGACCCCCGCGCTTGCCGAGATCAGCACCGTTCGGTTTTTCAGAAGGTAAGGTCTGGATACGGCCTGGACTACTTTCGTCGCGATAGCCTGGGCACCTTCGCGATTTTCGACGATGGCCGCGATTGAAAACTCGTCGCCGCCCAGACGGGAAACGATGTCGTCATTTCGGAGGGCCTTCTGTATTCGGAAGGCAACGAGCTGGAGCAACTCGTTACCGACGCTGTGGCCGAGCGTGTCGTTGATGACTTTGAAATCGTCGAGACCTACCAGCAGCACCGTTACGAATCCCTTTGTCCCGGCGCGCGATATGGCTTCGGTGACGTGCTGCTCGAAAAGTGCAGCGGAAGGGAGACCGGTCAAAGTGTCGTGAAAAGTCTGATACTCGGATTTTTCCTCGGCGAGTCGCCGATCGGTGATGTCGAATGCCGTTCCCTCAATGACGCTCGACTCGCTTGCTGGTGTCTCCAGCAGGGAGAGGTTTTGCACCGTCCATATCGGCGTTCCGTCTTTCTTCCTGAGCGCGAGCTCGATCCCTGTAACGAACCCTGTGCGCCGGAGAGCTTCGAATGCACTTTCACGATCCCGCGAGTCGACGTAGAGGTCGCCGCCGCTGCGAATCAGCTCCTGCCTCGAGTCGTACCCGAGGAGCCTGGCAAACGCATCGTTGCACTCGAAGACGCGGCCATCCTCCACCCGCGCCCGAAAGATCCCCGCCAGGCTGCGATCGAACAGCATGCGGTATCGGCGGTCGAGCTGGTCGTGTTCGCGCTTTCTTTCGCGCGCTTCGGTGACGTCGATCATGGAGCCCCGCGTACCGTGCAGCCGGCCGTCGCGGAGAACAGGAGAGTCGGAAACGATCACCCGTCGGATCGATCCATCCGGCCGCTGGATTTCGTACTCCAGGTCCGCCACACTCAATCCTGCGTGGAGAGACTCGAAATGACGTCGGAATACGGGACGGTAATCGCTGACCAGATTCTCTTCGAACGGTTTGTTGACGATCTGGCTTCGTGATCGACCCAGAATTATCGCCTCGGAATCGTTCAGCTCGACGTATCGGCCCTCTGCATCGAGACTGTGCAGGCCGACGGGCGCCGAGCGAAAAAGATCGGCATAGCAATCCGCATCGGTGGGGGACGGGCATGATGCGTTCCTCATGACCCCGACGAATCCTCGCGGAATCTCGGACGGGAAGGAGCCGAACGAGACTTCTGCGTCGATGACCCGATTGGTGCTGTCCAGAACGGGAAACCGGACGGCGGTCCATGGGGTGGCAGGCCGGCCTTCCGAGCTGGCGAACCGCTCGAGGGCACTCTGGTAGAGAAGCTGATGGTCTCCGGGAATGAGGGCGTTGAGGGTTCGGCCTACCAGATCGGCGGGATCGTAGCCGAGGATGGACTCGGCCCCGGGGTTGATCGAAAGGATGCGGCCCGCGGAGTCGATGATGCCGATCACGTCGCTGGTACCGACGGTCTCTTCCGGACCCACCGTTTTCGAGGACTTCCTCACCCGATCATTCCCCTCCCCACACCGCTCCTCGAGTCCTGCCCATCCTACCTCACCTTTCCTCCGTTGGCCACCCCGGATCGGCCGGTTTCTGCTAATATCCGGAGCGGTTCAAACCGGAGGAAAATATGAGGAAAGATGTCTCCAGATTTTGGGTATTGGTTATGGCTTTCGCGGTCGTCATGGCGTCTCCGATCCATGCGAATGGAGTCGATGAGGAGGATCTCGAAGACGAAGGACGCGGCATCATCGAGAACTACGAGGAGATGGTCGAGGGCGACGGCATCAACTGGATCTGGGTCGCGCCGGGCATCACTCTGCGAGATTACAGAATCGACGTCGGCAGATTCGAGAATCTGTCGGGCGAGAATGATGACGACATGGAAGAAGCGCTCAACGACGGCTTTCAGCAGGGTTTCGGGGAGCTGTCCCGGCGCGCCGACCGAAAGGGAACGCTGACGACTCAGAATGCCATCCACTGGGCGGAGGAGGCCAGCGAGGGCAAGCGATGGATTCCTTTTGCCGGCCATCATCTTGCTCAGGCCGGGGTTGGAATCGAGATGATTTTCCGCAACTCGAGCGGAGAGGTCGTCGCGATGGTCCGCCATTCCGGCCGTGAGGGGAACGAGCTCGAGGACGCGGCGGAAGAGCTCGTCGACGACCTGATTGATTGGGTCAACGACAACTAGTTCCCGTCAGCCGAGGGCGGTGGCAAAGGTCGAACGCAGCTCGGAAAACACATTCTCCGCGGGGATACCTTTGTCACGGTATCCCCCGGCTTTTCTGATCAGCGAAGCCAGCTTCGAGTCGTCGAGCTTCTTCGAATCGAGGGTTTTGCCGTTGATCTCGCAGAACGTCAGGGCTGCAGCGAGTGCAAGGCGCTGGTTGTGGCTTCCGAACGGCTGGTTCTGCAGCAGAGCGAATGTGAAAGCTGCTGCTTTCTCGGCGATCGTCGAATAGGCATCCCTTCCGAAGATGGACGCCCGAGGCCTTTCTACCGCGTTGAGCAGGCCGTAGCGCGAGACGACATCTCCTCCCACCGCCGTCTTCGGTCCGAGCTCCTCGGCCAGCGCCCGGTGCATCCCGATGAGGTCCTCTTCAGTGAGGTACAGGGTTTCCGCTGCCGGCCTATTCGCGGAGCTTCCCGAGAACACCAGCATACTTCTTGACAACTTTCTGGAAACCGGCGGCAACGTCGGGCGACTGGAAGGTGTCCTTCCCTTTTTTGCTTTTGCCGGAGCTTTTTTTGGGGCTGGCTTTTTTCGGGCTGCGGGTTTTTTTGGAGCCGCCTTTTTTTTGGCTGCTTTTTTTGCCGGAGCTTTTTTTGGGGCTGGTTTTTTTCGAGCTGCTGGCTTTTTTCGAGCTGCTGGTTTTTTTCGAGCCGCTGGTTTTTTTCGAGCCGCTGGCTTTTTTCGAGCCGGTGGCTTTTTTTTGGCTGCTTTTTTTGCCGGAGCTTTTTTTGGGGCTGGCCTTTTTCGGGCTGCGGGTTTTTTTGGAGCCGCCTTTTTTTGGGCTGCCTTTTTTGCTGCCTGCGGCTTTTTTACCTTTTTTCGCGCTACTTTTTTTTGACTTTTTTTTGCCATTCATAAGCCCCCCGAAGTCGTATCATAAACATGATAAAGCGTTGAGTCAACGTATTTTAACTCGTGAGGGCGGTAAGAATCCCCCGAAATGGCTTGATCACTTCCTAATCGATTGATCCGACGCGGCTTAAACTCGTAAATATTCACGATAAAGATTCATATCAATCAGGACGCATCTGGCATTCGGGACACCAGTAGGTCGAGCGGGACGAGCTTCCCTGCCTGGCCATCCTGACCGCCGTTCCGCATCGCCGGCAGGGCTTGTCCTTGCGTTTGTAAACCCAGAGGCTCGCCCTCGGGTCGAGCGCCGTGCGGGTCGTACGAATGCCCGACGCAGCCGGCGAGACGTTGGCCAGAAGGAGGCGACGCGCGATGCGGAGAAGCTCTCGGCGCTTGCCTGTCGATATGAGCTGCACAGGGAGGAAGGGATCGACTCCTGCGAGAAACATGATCTCGGATTTGAAAACGTTACCGACACCGCCGGCGATCCTCTGATCGAGAAGTACCTCACCGATTTCCCGGCCAGGTAAAGCTGCCATCTGTGCCAGGGCAGCATCTTCGTCAAACTCCTCCGAGAGAAGGTCGACGGAGGAGCGGACGGTGGAGGACTCGATCTGCTCGCACGCCACCAGGGCCGCATCGGGAACCGAAAAGCCGATCGCGGTCCACTCGTCGGTCTCGAGAACGATTCTGGCGCTGGACCGGCTGCGGCGCCATTTCTCGCCGCGCCGGTAGATGTGCCAGCTTCCGGACATCCGCATGTGTGTCCTGAGGCAGAGGTCGCCGCTGAATCGGATGATCAGGTGTTTGCCACGGGAAAACACGTCGGCGATGGTCCGTCCGCGGATTGGCGTTTCTGACTCCTCGAGTCGCGTCAGGGCGGGATAGACCGAGTCGATTCGGAGGACGCGCTGACCCGAGAGCGCTCGCGCGAGGGTCTTCGCCGCCCGGTGGATGGTGTCTCCTTCAGGCACGGCCGGAATGTCGTTTCTGAATCCCGAGCGAGGTCGAGGTCCAGCCGAAATCATGGACGAGTCTTTCTCCGAAAGGGTGTTCGGCGGGCGCTGTGCCATCAATGGTCTCGATGAAAGCGGCCCTGCGGGAGCGGTTTTCGGGCTCGAGCGCCTCAGCGAGACGGGAGCCAATGCGGGTCTGTTCCGGCTCCTGATCGGGAAGCCAGGTGATGATGTGGCGACTTCCTCTTGCGATCCATGCCGCGAGATGTCCGTCAATGATCACGACCCTGGTGCCTACGGAGCGGGAGGGCCTGCGAGAATCGGAGGTATCGGGCCAGCGGAGGGCAGAGCCGAACGGGTTGGCCGGATCGGTCGATGAAATGACCGACGTTTGCTTTGATCTTTCGGTCGCGCCGCGGAAGCTTCGAAGCCGCTCGATGGCCCCGGGCTGAGCGAACTGGGAACCGCCGAGGCCGTCGACGAACAATCCTCGTCGCAGCCGGCCCGCTTCCTCGAGCGAACGGAAAGTCGGGTAGATGCCGGAGAAACCCCCCTCCAGCTCGAAGGCGGCGGTATCACGCGTCACGATTCCATAGCGCTGAAGAAGCTGGGTGGCCCGGGCAAGCGAGCGTTCCTCGGCGGTTGCCGACGGCGGCGGAACCAGGGACCAGCGTCCTTCACTTCCCCGCAGACCCTGACGACGGGAGCGGAAGGACGTCGATCTCGAGCGGCGACGTTCGCGACCGGAACCGAGCAGACTCCTGAGAGGATGGAACGAGTCGTTCCGTACGACGCTCTTCCAGACCAGCCGCCAGAGAATCTCGAGCAGCTCCCCCGGGTAGCCGTGGCCCGCCCTCGCGTGAATATCGGCGAAAAAGGATGGGCCGTTCTCGCTGAGGATGTCGACCACGGCACTTTCGTCCGCCGGGAGCTCGGCTTCGGGTCGGGGAGAAAAAACAGGGAGGTGATCAGTTAGAAAGAGCGCGACCCGCCCGTCGTTGTGGCCGAGTGGCTCGAGCCCGACCCAGGTGATCTCGCCTGCCGCCGCGAGCGTGTCGAGCTCCGAGGACCTGAAGTCGGCTACTCGTGCCGGGAAGATCTCGGTTTCGAGGATCGAAACGGGGAGGGGAAAGCCCTCGAGCTTCTCGACGGCATCGAGGAGTGCATCGAGGCCTCCCGAAGGGCGGGCGATCCCCTGCCAGTCCTGAAGAAAACGGACGAAAACCTCCTGCTCGGCCGGTTCGACTTCCGAGCGCAGCTTTGCGAGGGACCGCCTGCGGATCGTCTTCATGACATCGGCATCGCACCACTCGCGCTCGAGCCCGAAGGGGCTCAGCTCTCCCTCGACCAGACGTCCTTTTCGTGCGAGGTTTTCGAGGAGAGGCTCGATCGCTCCCCGAGTGAATCCGTATCTCGTTTTGAGGGCTCGTAGCTCGAATGGCCCGTGAGTGCGGGCGTAGCGCATCACGAGATCGGCCAGGGGATCGCGATCTGATTCGAGCATCCGGTCCGGCAGGCCTGAGGGAAGAGGAATCCCGAGTGCATCGCGATAACGACTCGCGTACTCTGCGGGAATCAGCCGTTCTTCGCCTCGAATCCGGACAGGGATGACGCGCTGCTGTTTCAACAACGGGTCGAGAAAACCCGACCAGGAAGCGCCGGCGATTCTCTGTTCGAGCTCTGGGCGCGAAAGATCGCCCAGGCGAAGCAAGAGATCGTGGAGATCGTCCTGTGATGCGGCTGCGGCCTGCGGTGCGAGAAACTGAAGCTGATGCTCGAGCTCGGAGAGGACGTTCGGGTCGAGAAGCTCGCGGAGCTCGACCTCTCCGATGAGCTCGCGGAGTTGAGCGGGGTCGATCGAGAGCGCCTGAGCGCGTCTTTCGGCGAGAGGGGCGTCTCCGTCGTAGATGAAATTCGCTACGTAGCGGAACAGGATGGCACCGGCGAACGGGCTGGGCCTGGTCGTATCGACGACCGAAACCGAGATGGCCCGGGAGCGGATCTCTCGAAGGATCTCGCTGAGCGACCCCAGATCGAAGACGTCTGTGAGGCATTCGCGGTAGGTCTCGAGGATGAGCGGAAATGAGTGGAAGTCGGATGCTGCGCGGAGCAGATCCGATGCGCGCTTGCGTTGTTGCCAGAGGGGGGTTCTGACCCCGGGTCGTTTTCTCGGCAGCAGAAGAGCCCTGGCGGCGTTCTCGCGGAACCTCGCGGCAAAGAGCGCCGTATTTGCCAGGTGCCGAACGATGAGATCGCGAAGTTCGTCGGGGTCGGGAAGGAAGAGCTCCGGATCGGGAGATTCCTCGATGTCAGGGATGCGGATGACGAAACCGTCATCGGTCCACATCGATTCGACCTCGAGTCCCATCCGATCCTGGATCGTGCCGACGACCGCAATCGCCCATGGAGCGTGAACCCGGCCCCCGAATGGCGAGAGGACGCAGATTCGCCAGTCTCCGAGCTCGTCGCGGTAGCGTTCGATGACGATTGTCCTGTCTGTCGGGATTTCCGCTTCGTTTCGCTGGTCATCGATGTACTGAACCAGATTTTCGGCTGCCAACTCATCGAGATCGTGATCTCGTCTCAATTGGCTCTTGGCGTCTTCCCGGCTCGACTGAACGATTTGTCTGAGAAGCTGGCCGATCTCTCTGCCGAGCTCGGCGCTCCGGCCCGCACTTTCCCCTTTCCAGAACGGCATCTTTCCTGGCTCACCCGGTGCGGGGGAGACGATGATTCGATCGAAGGTGATTTCCTCGATTCTCCAGGTCGATGCACCGAGCACGAACGTTTCGCCTTCGCGTGATTCGAAGACCATTTCCTCGTCGAGCTCTCCGACGCGGGTGGTCTTTCCGTCGGCACCGGGAAGAAAAACGCCATAGAGGCCGCGGTCGGGGATGGTCCCGGCATTCGCAATGGCAACCCTTGCCGCACCTCGACGAGGCGCCAGGAGGTCGGTCACGCGATTCCAGGTGAGACGCGGGCGCAATTCGGCAAAGTCGTCGGACGGGTAAACACCGGTCATGACGTCGAGGATGCCGTCGAAGGCTCCGCGGCTCAGCTCTGCGTACGACGCGGCGCGGGTGACGAGGGTATAAAGCTCTGCCGAGGTCATCTCGTCCATCGCGATGGTCGCGACGATCTGCTGGGCGAGAACGTCGAGCGGGTTTCGAGGAAAGCGGACCGGTTCGACCTGGCCTCGTTTCATCGCCGACGTGATCGCCGCACATGCCACGAGGTCGCCTCGATACTTCGGGAAGATGATTCCGCGGCTCCGCGCCCCGACCTGATGACCGGCCCGGCCGATCCGCTGGAGTGCGCTGGCAATCGTGGCGGGCGATTCGATCTGGATGACGAGATCGATCGCTCCCATGTCGATTCCGAGCTCGAGAGACGAAGTGGCGACGAGTGCCGGAAGCTTTCCGGTCTTGAGCATGTCTTCGATCTCGGTTCGTCGGGCCCTCGACATCGATCCGTGATGGGCGTACGCCAGCGTGGTCTCGCCGAGCTCGTTCAACGCGCCAGCGAGCCGTTCGGCCAGCCGGCGCGAGTTGACGAAAATCAATGTCGAACGGTGGCTGCGGATGAGCTCGAGAAGGCGCGGGTGAATCGAGGGCCAGATCGAATGCCGGGTTTCAGGTTGGGCAGCGGCACCGCTCGGGATGTCGACGGGCTCACCGAGCCGAGCCATGTCCTCGACGGGCACCTCGACCAGAAGGTCGAGCTTCTTCTGTTCCCTGGTGTGAATGATGGTGACCGGCCGGGGGGTCCAGACGTCGCCCTCCCGTGTGCCTCCGCCGAGAAAACGTGCGACCTCTTCGAGGGGTCTTTGAGTGGCGGACAGGCCGATACGCTGAAGTGTTCTTCCCGCGAGCGATTCGAGCCGCTCCAGAGAGAGCGCGAGATGGGCTCCCCGTTTCGTTCCGACAACCGCGTGAATTTCGTCGATGATGACGGTTTCGACGTTCTCGAGCGCTGCACGCGCCCGGGAGGTGAGCATGAGAAAGAGCGACTCGGGAGTGGTGATGAGAATCTCCGATGGGGTCCGGGAGAATGATCGGCGTTCGCTCGAGCTGGTGTCGCCGGTTCGAATGAAAAAAGTGGGCGGCTCGACATCGAGACCCATATTGATGGCGGCGTTTCGAATACCGACCACCGGAGCTCTGAGGTTTCGTTCGACGTCGACGGCGAGAGCTTTCAATGGGGAGATGTAGAGAACCCTGCAGATGCCACGGTGGGGTGCGAACATCAGCCGGTCGATCGAAGCGAGGAAAGCGGTGAGGGTTTTACCGCTTCCGGTCGGGGCGCAGACGAGCGTCGATTCGCCTCTCAGTATTGCCGGCCAGGCGGTGGATTGCGCCATGGTGGGCGCAGAGAAAACGTCCCGGAACCAGCTGGCGACTGCGACATGGAAACCATCGAGCACCTGATCCGGGATCGCTTGTTCGGCATTCGGAGACATCGGCTGGGCTCTCGTGGAATCGCTGGACATCGACGCGACTCATTGCAAGAATAGGGGCCACGATCGGGCAGGATCACCTCGACAATGCGGCTTAAAGTACTCGGAGCATACGGCACCACGGATGCAACCCACAATCTGACCGGGTATCTGGTCGATGATCGGGTTGCCGTCGATGCGGGAACGATCTCTTCGAGGCTGACTCTGGCCCAGCAGTCCAAGATCGAGATGGTCTACATCACCCATGCACACGCCGATCACACGAGGGACCTCCCCCACCTGATCCTCAACCGGTTTCATCAGGATGCTCCACCGCTGACTGTGCTGGCCGCGGAGGAGGTGATGGCTGAGCTCGAGGCGCTTTACTTCAACGGTCGGACGTGGCCGAACTTCACGGAATTTCCCTCCCCCGTGACCGGCAAGGTTTGTGTGAATTACCGCCCGCTTAAATCGGGGAAGAAGGCCACCGTCGGCGGCGTCTCCTTCACCGTGGTTCCGGTGGATCACACGGTCCCCGCGGCAGGAGCCATCGTCCAGATCGATTCCCAGGCAATCGTCTTCACCGGCGATACGGGACCGACCAAAGCGATCTGGCAGCGGGCGGCGCGCAGCAATAGCGTGGTCGCAATCGTCACAGAGGCATCTTTCCCGAACGATTACGAGCAGATGTCGAAGGACAGTGGCCACCTGACCCCGGCGCTGCTCGAGCGAGAGCTCACGAAGATCAAAAATGATGCTCCGGTGTACGCAAGTCACAGGAAGCTTCCGTACGAGATGAAGATCGAGTCAGAGATTCGGAATATCAGAGACCGTCGCGCACGGATACTCGTCGAAAAGCAGTACACATTTTGACCGGCTCCGATCAACGGCTGGAGCTGTCGGTTCTGATCCACACGTTCAATGAGGCCGATCAGATTCGCGACTGTCTCCGGTCGGTCGCCTTCGCATCAGAGATTTACCTGCTCGATGCGCACTCCACCGATGGTACGGCGGAGATTGTCCGAAATGAGTTCCCGGAAGTCCGGCTCGAGCAACGAGAGGCACGGGGATCTGCGGCACAGAAAAATTACGGGATCGAGCGGGTGAACAACGAATGGGTCCTCGTGGTCGATGCCGACGAAAGGGTCACCCCGGAGTTGCAGACCGAGATCCGCGACGCCCTGAACTCGACGACCGACCTCCACGCGTGGTCGATCCCCAGGAAAAACTTCATGCTGGGAGAGTGGGTTCGCTACTCCGGTTTACAGCATGATCGGGTGACGCGGCTGTTTCACCGTGATCATGCTCGATATCCCAACCGACGGGTTCATGCGGACATGATCGTCAACGGCCCGGTGGGCCGGCTCGATGCCCCTTTTCTTCACTATTACGTCCGCTCTCTCGACCATCTCTCGGAAAAGATGAAGCGGTACGGTATCTGGGGCGGCGCGCAGCTCTTTCGCGATGGGAAGAGACCCGGGTTCGCAGAGCTCGTTCTACGACCCGCCTGGAGGTTCTCCCGTGATCTCGTTCTGATGGGTGGCTTCCTCGACGGATGGCGGGGGTTCATCCTGTCGTGGTTCCATGGCTACTACACGTTTCTGAAGTACGCAAAGGCATGGGAGTACTTCGAGATGAGCGACCGGGGAGAGGATCCACGTCTGCCAGCCTTTGATGATGAGGATGAGCGGTGGGAACTGCCGTGGGAAAGGGGTGCTCAGTCGTCAGGGGGCTCTCCCGAGCCCGAAATGTAGGTCTCGATCATCCGACGCCCGGATCCTCGTGCGACCTTCTTCCGGGAGAGGATCGTTGCCACGAGGTCTGCAACCGCCCAGGCCGAAAAGCTACAGACGGCGACCGTGATGATTTCACCCGGCGTCCGGAGGCCGAGCAGAAAGGCAATGAGCAGGGGCGTGGCGATCCCCATCGCGACCAGACCGACTACGAGCCGAATCCCCACCATCCTGAAAATTCTATCGCGGCAGGGTTACCTGCCGCGATAGGCGATACTCGTATCTGTTGGCCTGCGCTTACCGCGCCGCCATCTCCGCAAGCAGCGGGTTCTGCTGAGCGATGTAGTCCGCGGCAGCCTCCGCAACCTTGTTCTCGTAGTCGGCCCGGTATTTCGTGACCTTTTTGACGTACTGCCGGGTCTCGCTGAACGGCGGGACTCCACCGTACTTTTTCACGTTGCCCTCGCCACCGTTGTAAGCGGCGATGATTTTCGTCTGATCACCATCGAACCTGCCTTCGAGGTAGCGCAGATACTTGGTCCCGGCGCGAACGTTGTCAGTCGGGTCATAGAGATTCGTCGCACCCATCCATTTACCGGTACGAGGCATCAGCTGCATCAGCCCCATTGCGCCGACGGGTGATCTCGCCCGTGGCTTGAATCGGGACTCCTGTTGCATGACTGCGGCAACCAGCTCCGGATCGATCTCGTTCTTCTGTGCTTCCTCCCAGATCAGAGATCCGAAGGGAACCTGATTCCGGAAGTAATCTTCGCGCGCTTTCTCGGTGAGCGTCGCGATCTGTTCGGCGGCCTCAGCGGGGTTGATGGCATTGCCGAGGTCACCGGCCGCCATTTCGACGCCTGCAGCGACCGCGCTCAGTGAACGGACCGTCGCTCGCGTCGTATCCGCGGGAGATTGAGCCGCATCCCGTGCAGCCTTCATCGGAATCCCGATACCACCGGCGATGAGCGATGCTCCGAGCAGGAGCGTGGAGTATCGTTTCTTCAGACGTCCCCTGCGGGACGCTCGAGCGCGGCGAGTATGTTCACGCGTGGTCGATCGCGCTGGTGAATCGATCACGCGATGTTTGAACTTTCTGGCTTCATTCATATTTGGCATCCTCACGGTCACAATAACTTGCAATCGTGATTCCACGTACCAAATAACTTTACATAGTATTCCTGGGGCATCCTCGTCAGGACTGTACATTTTAACCGACTAATAGTCATTCAGTGAGATAGGCTGATCAATATTACCGTTTGCGAGGCAGTAAATTCTGGCAACCAGGATCGCCTGATCGACACTTTTCGTCGGTATCTCGGGATGCATGGTGACATCGAGTGGTCCCAATCGACCCCTCACCGGGTCCGTCATTCGGCTTCGGATCCGGGCGGTCTCATCGCGCCCGGGGCCTTCGGAACGAATTCAACCGCCACAGAAACGATGATGACGGCGCCTCCCAGTAGGGTGTGCGCCGACAGCGGCTCGGCGAAAACAAGCCAGGCCCAGAGTCCGGTGAGAACGGGTTCCGAGAGGATGGAGAGGTTCACGAAGTAGGCGGGGAAGACCCTTGTGGAGCGGTTGAGCAGGGTGTGACCGATGAGCGTCGGAATGGCGATGAGGAGGGCGAACCAGAGGAAGTCCGACGAGGTCGCGGGGAGGAAGCCAGCGCCACCGATGAGCGTAGTGACGAGCAGAAGGCTGCCGCCGGACAGATAGACGACGGTGAGGTAAGGAATCAGACGGCCGGTTCTGGACGAGCCGGTGACCAGGTAGGCTGCGGCCATCGCCGCGCTGGCGATGGCGTACAGATCGCCGACACCGGCCGAGCCTGCAGCGAGAAAATCGCCGCGGGCCAGAATGAACGCGCCGAACAAGCCTCCGCCGAGTGAGACGACGTTGCGGCCTGACACCGCAGCGGTGCCGAGGGCAAGCTGGATGAGCAGTGCGAAGAGAGGCTGGGTCGCAAGCAGGACGACCGACGAGTGGATCGTCGTGAGAAACAGGGAAGAGATCCAGAGGTAGAAGTGGAGCGCAAGGAAGAGTCCGGCGAGCAGCGCAATCCTCAGATCGTAGAGGCAGATTTGGAGTCGTTTCCTCGTGAGGATTTCCCACAAAAGAAAGACAAAGCCGGCTCCGAGCAGTCGGTACCAGGCGATCTTTCCGGGGCTCGACTCACAGAGACGGATGAAGATGGCGCTGAAAGAGACGGCGAGAAGCGCGATTGCGAGAAGACCCGCGTCGAGTGAGCGCGGCTTGAGAAGCATCTCCGGGTCCGATCAGTGACTGCTGACCGGCGCGGGAACCAGCGATGCGGACGACTGAGGGTTCGGAGAAGCGACAGAAGCAGGCGGGCTGAATTCGGGGATGAGATCGCGCAGGATACTGACGGGCTCCTCGAGATTGCTGACAAGGGATATCTCCAGGCGCTTGAGGATCTCGGCGACCTGTTCGCGGTCGGGTTGCGGCGCCCGGGTGAGGACGATCTGGGGATGCTCGGTGGGAATCGAAGTTTCGGAGTCCAGGCGAATTTCCTCGAAGAGTTTCTCGCCCGGGCGCAGTCCGGTGAACTTGATCTCGATCGCATCATCGTCGTGAGCGGTGAGCCGTATGAGATCGCGGGCGAGATCGGCGATGACGATCGGCTCGCCCATGTCGAGCATCATCATCGAGCGATCGCCTCCAAGAGCGGCAGCCTGAAGAACGAGCGAGATCGCCTCGCTCTTGCGCAGAAAGTATCGGGTGACCTCCGGATGCGTGATCGTGACCGGCCCCCCCGCAGCGATTTGCTCCATGAAGAGAGGAACCACGCTGCCCGAAGATCCGAGAACGTTTCCAAATCGCACGATGGTCACGCTCATCGCGGAACGTTCGGCATAGTCGAGAAGAGCAATTTCGCCGGCACGTTTGGTTGCGCCCATGACGCTGCTGGGATTGATGGCCTTGTCGGTCGATATGAAGACGAAACGTTCGACCTGATAGCCGCAGGCGAGCTCGGCCAGGCGGCGCGTGGCGATGGTGTTGTTGCGAACATACTCGGCTGGATTCTCTTCTCCGAGCGGGACGTGCTTGTGAGCTGCGGCATGGAGAACGATGTCGGGTTTGATTCGCTCGAGGATCGGGCGGACTGACTCCTCATCGTTGATGTCGCAAAGGTGCCTGCTGGTGATCGGAATCAACCACGGCTTTTCATTCCTGATTCGCTTGTCGACCTCGTAGAGGGCGAATTCGCTTCGTTCGAGAAGAGCGACGTGGGACGGCGAATAATCGAGAATCTGATTCGCGAGCTCGCTGCCGATACTTCCGCCGGCGCCCGTGACGAGGACGTTCTTTCCGGCGAACAGCCGCCGCACCGGATCTCCCGGCAACTCGATCCGATCCCTCCGAATCAAATCCTCGATATTGACCGGCCGCAGCTGCGAGACGTGTACTCTGCCACTGACGAGCTGGTCGACTCCCGGGATCGTCTTGAATTCGAGATCGGCGTCGTCGAGCGTTCGTACGATTTCGCGCAATCGCTTACCCGACGCCGAGGGGATCGCGAGGAGCGCTTCGACGACATCGAGATCATCCGCGCATTCCGCAGCCTTCTCGATCGGCCCGATGACGGGAACTCCGCGGATCAGAGAGCCCCATTTGGCCCTCTGGTCGTCGAGAAAGCCGACGACTTTCATGCCGAGTTGGGGGCGATGCTGGATTTCCCTCAGGAGCGCCTCCCCTGCGTCTCCGGCGCCCACAATCAGAACATTGCGGACATCGGCCGGCAGAACGCCGAGACGGGTACGGTCTCTGAAAAGGCGAACCGAAATTCTCGCGCCGAACAGAATGAGAAGGGCGAATGCCCAGTCGATCAGAAGCACGCCGCGGGATGTTCCCTCGAGTCTGGCGGTCCATCCGAGCCCGGGCCCGACGAACCAGAGCGCGAAGATGACGGCCTGGGCGGTGGAAAGCCCTGCAACGAGACGAACGACGTCCGTGATGCCGACGTAACGCCACCAACCGCGATAGAAGCCGAAGAGGAATCCGACGACGAGCTGAACTCCGACGACAAGCGGAAGGCTGGTTTCGAGGGAGGCCAGCTGGTCGGGAGGCATTTCGAATTCGAAGCGAACCAGAGCGGCGAAGACATAGCTGCCCCAGAAAACCAGGGCATGAAAGGCAATCAGAATCAGAACGCGCGCCGGGGCGAGTTGTTCGACGAGCTTTTCGATGGAATTTCGCACGGTTCTGTCCAACCCCTGACTCTCGTAAAAATAGGATTATACGCCGTGAAGGGCTGTCATGGTCCAGGCCGATCGGCAGTTCCGCTTCGACCGGTCCGCGATGATGCTCACCAGGGCAGGACAGCGGTAGCGTGGACCGCGCACCGGATATGATGATTCGTGATGTCGCGGAGACTCGATCGAGCGCGTGCGGCCCTGGTCGTGATTGACGTCCAGGAGAAGCTCGCGCGCCACATTCACGAGATGCCGGCGGTTCAGCTGAATATCGAGCGGATGGCTCGGGGTGCCAGGGCGCTGGGAGTTCCGATCGTGGCGACCGAACAGTACCCGCAGGGGATCGGCTCAACGGTGGCCGGAGTCGCCGACGCGGTGAAACAGGGCGCAGAGTTCGACCCTATACAGAAGATGACCTTTTCCTGCCAGGATTGTGAAGAGTTTCGCGCCGCGCTCGGTTTGGCGGACCAGATCCTTCTCTGTGGAATCGAAGCACACGTGTGTGTCTACCAGACGGGGCTCGACCTTCTCGACGCCGGACTCTCGGTTCATCTCGTCACCGATGCGACCTCGTCACGAGATCCCCGGAATCGCCAGGTGGCAATCGATCGTCTATCGAGCGAGGGAGCGAAACTGACATCGACCGAAATGGCGCTGTTCGAGCTGACGCGGTCGGCAGGGACCGACGAGTTTCGAATGATTTCGCGGCTGGTGAAATGAAGTTCTCTCCGTACGAGCTACTCGACCGCCGCAGGGAGGGAGACTCGTGGTCGCTCGAGGAACTGGAGGCGTTCCTGGAGGCGTGGATGGCAGCGGAGATCGGCGACGAGCAGATGGCGGCGTTTCTCATGGCGACGGCGATCCACGGAATGAAACCCGAGGAGGCGATGGGGTTGACGCAATCGATGATCGCCTCGGGGGAATCATGGAATCTCCGGGATGAATTCGATTTCCTGGCGGACAAGCATTCGACCGGCGGGGTAGGAGACAAGGTTTCGATCATTCTGGCTCCGTGGCTTGCCAGCTGTGGGGTGAAGGTCGCGATGTTGTCGGGGCGCGGTCTTGGTCATACGGGCGGAACTCTCGACAAGCTCGAGTCGATCCCGGGTTTCAGGGCGGGACTGGACCGAGCCGAGATCATCGCGTGCGTGGAGGCGGCCGGATGTGCGATCGCCACCTCGACCGCGGCGATCGCGCCTGCCGACCGGAGAATGTATGCGCTGAGAGACGTGACGGGAACCGTTCGATCGATCCCGCTCATCACGGCATCGATCATGTCGAAAAAGCTCGCGATGGGAGCGTCGGCGCTTCTGCTCGACGTGAAGTTCGGTCGAGGTGCCTTCATGAGAGATCTGGAGGAGTCGAGGCAGCTCGCGCGAAGCCTCATTCGGGCCGCGGAGGGTTCGGGGACGGCGGTGGAAGCGATTGTGTCCGACATGTCGGTCCCTCTGGGCCGGGCGATCGGCAATGCTCTGGAGATCGTCGAGTGCGTGGAAACGCTGCGGGGTGGGGGGCCGGACGACCTCTACGAGCTCACCCGTGAGCAGGCAGCCCGGTTGATGGTGATGTCGGGAGAGTGGAGTATCGAACCGGCGCGGGCCCGGCTCGACGACGCGATCCGCAGCGGCGCGGCTCTCGACTCGATGCGGAAATGGATCGAGGCCCAGGAGGGGGACGCGCGATTCATCGATGATCCCGGCCGCCTGGAGCGCGCCGCCCGGGTGGAGGAGGTTCGAGCCGGCGAGAGCGGGTGGGTCAGCGGAATCGATCCGCTCGAGCTCGGCCTGATCGGCGTCGAGATTGGAGCCGGGCGAAAACGACAGTCGGATCCGGTCGACCATGCCGCCGGTATCGTGATTCACCGTCGATACGGAGACGAGGTCGAGCGCGGCGACGTCCTGGCGGAGTTGCACCTGCCGCAGAACGTCGATGTGAACGCTGTGAGCCGAAGACTTGCCGCAGCGTGGACCATCAGCGAAGAGCGACCGCCCGAGCGCAATCTGATCCGCGCGATAGAATCCTGATCAGTGAGCCGGCGCGCCATTGTCATCGTTTGCGACTCGCTGGGAGTCGGAGAGCTTCCGGATGCCGGAGAGTTCGGCGACGTCGGGTCGAACACACTGGGGCACGTCATTCGCGATGGCCGGCCGCACATACCCCGGCTCGAGCGATTCGGTCTGCTCGCGACACTCCCCGGCGGATCACCGCCGTCCGGCGGCGCGGGATGGGGAAGAATGGCGGAGAAGTCCGCCGGGAAGGACACGATCACGGGGCATTGGGAAATGATGGGTCTGATCACGTCCGAGCCGTTTCGAACCTATCCGGATGGCTTTCCTCGCGATGTCATCGCCGAATTCGAGCGGAGAATCGGCCGGTCCACGATCGGAAACGTGGCAGCATCGGGGACGGTCATCCTGGAGCAACTCGGGGAGGAACACATCCGCACCGGCTCTCCAATCGTTTACACGTCGGGAGACTCGGTGTTTCAGGTTGCGGCCTGCGAGGAGGTCATTCCGGTCGAGGAACTGTGGGACATCTGCAGGGTCGCGAGAGAGCTGATGAGAGGAGAGCACAACATCGGTCGCGTGATTGCGAGACCGTTTGTGCGAGACGCGAGTGGAGGATTTCGGAGGACGGCAAACCGTCGGGATTTTTCGGTCACTCCTCCCGCCGAAACACATCTCGACAGACTGCAGGCTGGCGGAATCCGCACGGTCGGAATCGGCAAGATCTCGGACATCTTCGATGGCAGAGGCATCGAGGTCGACATCAGGAGCGAGTCGAACGAGGATGGCATGGACAAGACGATGGAGCAGATGAAACGTGGCGAGGCCGGATTGGTTTTCACGAATCTCGTGGATTTCGATTCCAAGTATGGCCACAGGAATGATCCGATCGGGTATGCGCGCGCGCTCGAGCACTTCGACGAGCGGCTCGGAGAGCTGGTCGACGAGGCGCCGGAAGATGTCCTGATATTCGTCACCGCCGACCACGGATGCGATCCTTCCGATGAATCGACCGATCATACGAGAGAGTACGTCCCGGTGCTGGTCGTGGGGAAAGGGATCGAAAGAGCCACCGAGCTCGGTACCCGCTCCACGTTCGCGGATCTCGGTGCCACCGTCGCCGATTATCTCGGCGTCTCCTCGGATGGATTGCCCGGTGAGAGCTTTCTGAGTCTGTTGCCAGTTGCCTGAAACGGGTAGAGAATGGGGTCGATGAGGATCAAAAAAGCTGGATGGGTGGCGGCCGCGATGATGGCCTTGCCGCTCTCAGGGGCGGTGCCTCCGGAGGACCAGGCGGCTCTGAAGGCGGTCCGGCTCGACGCGGCGGTGGTGAGGCGCGTCGCGGAGGTAGCCCGCCGGGATCTCCCGAAGGACATCCTGCTCAGAATCATCGAGGAAGACATCCATCTCCTTCGTGGCCGAATCGACGAGTCCAGCTACCGATACGCCCACTTCGAGCCGATCGAGGCCGGTCGGGTGTCGGAAGGGTACAGCGTGCGAGCCGAGGAGGAGGGGCAGTTCGACCGATCGGAGTTTCGTGC
This sequence comes from Acidobacteriota bacterium, assembly GCA_019347945.1. Lineage (NCBI taxonomy): Bacteria > Pseudomonadati > Acidobacteriota > Acidobacteriota bacterium. The sequence continues at coordinate 69,591 of JAHWKK010000012.1, forward strand.
GCGCAACGTCTTTGCGCTGGAGATCTCGATCCCCTCCCGGCGGATGCTGGTGACGCGAAATGCCGATGTGTGGGTCGAGCGCGTGACGCTCTCCTGGACGGATGCCGAGGGGCTCGAAAAAAACGAGTCGTTTCTGGTGGAGCGGCGTATCGAAGCCGGAGAGAGTCACCGGATCGACTTTCCCGAGGTTGCGCTCGATGCGCTCGTCATCGTGTTCGCTCGCGGTGAGGGGAAGACCGCGAATATGGAGCTCGAGCTGATCAAGGCGGATCTGGTGGACGATGCGGACAGCCCTTACTTCGGATCGGTGCAGAACGCGAAGCTCCTGAGGGAAGCTGTCGATCGGCGGGATCTGACGGCGGTCCAGAACCTCGCGTCGACGCTCGAGGAGCGACTGGGATCTCTGATCGGTGACGAGATGGCGGTTGTTGCCGGGACCGAGGTCGCGAGCGGGAATAATGACGATCTGGACTTTCTAGAGCTCTACCTGCAGTTAGAGACTATCGAGGACCTTCTCCAGGGTAGTCCGGGCGAGAGGGACGAAGCACTCGAGCGGTTACGGGAACTTGCGCGCGGCGTGCGCGAGCTTGCGCTCGAACGACGGGAAGCGGGGCGATGATCGCGCAATTTTCCGTTGAGACGAGACGAGCTTTCTGCTAAAATGGCGACTCGCCCCTTCCGAGGGGCAGATCCGAAGACGCCCACGCCAGACGGACTCGTGGCCGTATCCCGTAATGGATTTCGAGGCGTGGTCTCTCCTGTCTTCGGCTCCGGGTGTGAGGGCGGAAAAATCTCAGCGCGAAAGGAGTGTCAGTTGTCCCTGTCATTCAAGGTAGGAGAGAAAGTCGTTTACCCTCAACACGGTGTCACGGTCGTCGAGCACGTCGGCGAAACGAGTATCGATGGAGTCCAGAGTGATTTTTATCACCTTCGTCTCCTCGCCAATGATTCACGCCTGATGGTCCCCGTTGCGAACACCGAGCGGGTTGGTCTTCGGAAGCTCTACAAGATGAAAGATATCAAAGCGCTTCTGACTCAGCTCGAGTTGACCGAGAAGCGAAAGGCGCGGGACTGGAAAGACCGCTACCGCGAAAACATGGAGAAGATGAAGAGCGGAAGGCTCGAGGACGTGGCCGACGTTCTGAAAAATCTGACCGAGATCGCGCGACGCAAGACTCTGTCGTTCCGTGAGAAAAAGATGTACGAGCGGGCGAAACATCTGGTCGTTTCCGAGGTCGCGATCGTCAAGGGAATCGACGACGTCGCTGCCGAAACCCTGATCGAGGGTTCACTGGACAAAGGACTCGGTACCTCCACCGGACACTGAGACCCTGACGACATTGGAACAAAGGACGGGCGATCGAAAGGTCGCCCGTTCTGTTTTTGCGGCCTGCGGGGAGTGATTTCGATCGCTCGGAGGTTTGAATAGACCGTGAAGAACACGACGATTCTCCTTTCCGGCGCGCTTGCGGTTTCGCTCGGAGCGGTGGGAGCCTACGGCGAGCTGGTCACACTCAGCTCGGGACGGACGATCAAGGCGACGGACGTCGTCGTCGAGGACGATTCGGTCAGACTCCTGCTCTCATTCGGAGCCGTGATGGAGGTGCCACTCGCGGTCGTCGATCGGATCGTGGACGACGAAGTGGAAGACCTCGAGCCGGTCGAGATTCAGGTCAGCGGAGAACGTCTCTATCGGTTCGATCCGTCCAGAGGGCCGTTGTTCGACACCGCCTGGAATGGCTGGATCATTCACGTCGCCCGGGAGTACGACGTCGATGCGGCGCTGATCTCCGCCGTCATCAAAGCCGAGAGCGACTATGACCCGCGCGTGATCTCACACAAAGGCGCGATCGGGCTGATGCAGCTCATGCCGGCTACCGCCACCAGGTTCGGCGTCTCCGACCCTCATGATCCGATTCAGAACCTCAGAGGCGGCGTTCAGTACCTCTCCTGGCTCATCGATCGATTCGATGGATCGATCGATCTCGTTCTCGCTGGCTACAACGCGGGCGAGGGTAATGTGAGAAAGTACGAAGGCGTCCCCCCCTTTCGCGAAACACGAAATTACATACGCAAGATCTCCGGCTATCTCGGAGGTTGAGCTCTCGACCTGGATGATTCATGAGACGTCTACTGCGGAGGCGGATCGCAGCGCGGCTACAGCGTTGCGCTCGATTCGGCTCCCTCGACATACCGGAAGTATGTCCCCGTCGCCGAGCTCGGCGCGCGCCTCGCATCCACACCACTTTCCACCTCCTCGCGACGACATCTCATGAATATCCGGGTTGAATTGGCGAATCGCAAGATCATTCATCTCTTCCTGAGCCTTCTGTTCCTGGCATCAAGCTCGTACGCCTACGCGGCTGAGATCAGATTTCTCGATGAGCCTGGAGGACTCCAGCACGGCATCATCGAGCTCACGTACGAGGTGGATGGGGATTTCTCTCACGTAATCCTTCTCGTGAACGACGTCGAGTATCAGCGACTCGAAGAGCGCAGGGGGACGTTTACCCTCGATGTCGGCCGATTTCTTCGTCGCCTTCGGCTTCGCGCGGAGGTGAGAGGCAGCTCGGGAGCTCTGCTCGCCGACCGTGAGATCGTGATCAACGATCCTCGCCCTCCATTTCGTGCTCGTCTACGAGGTCCGGGAAGACTTCCCGAGAGCGGGATGGTGGAGTTGCGGGTATCGGTGACGAAGCCTCCCGGGCTCGCGGTGTCGAGGGTCGAGTTTTTCGTGGACGAAGAACCGATCGGAGCCGATACCTCCGAGCCATACACGGCCAGCTTCGATGCCGCTCATTTCAGCGAGGCCCGGTTCGCCCGAGTCGCGGTGCAGCTTGCGAATGGAAGGGAAGAGGGCGACGTCTTCTACTTCGGCCAGACGAGGGGAGAATCGCTCGACGTCAGCCTCCAGCAGATTCCGGTCTCGGTGTTGGGGTCCCTCCAGGGCCACGGGCTGGAGCTCGAAGAGATCAGTTTGAAGGATGACGGTGTCGAGAAGGACGTCGTTGCGGTCACGCGGGCGATCGAAGAGCCTTTGAGTATCGTCCTGCTGATCGACTCATCGGAAAGCATGCTCGAGGAGCTCCCCCTGATCAAGCAGGCCGCCATCGAGTTCTCGGAAAAAACGCTGGAAACGGGGAATGCAAAGATCGCGGTGGTTGCCTTTCATCAGCGTCGATTCTGGCTGACGGGTTTCACCTCGAATCTGGACGCGATCGAACGTGCAGTCGACCAGTTGCACCCGGTCGGACAAACACACCTCTACGACGCGACGATCGAGATGCTTTACGAACTGCAACGAAGGCCGGGGCGGCGAGCGCTGGTCGTCCTCACCGACGGCGTGAACCAGGGGGGCGACTTCGAGCTCGACCATGTCGTTCATTACGCTCGGTACTCGGGAGTACCCATCTACCCGGTGGTCAGAAACACCCTCCTTTCCCGGCTGATGCGTTTCGGACTCCGCCGTTTCGACGCGAACCGATATGCAGAGATCGCTCGCGACAGCGGTGCCCGCTGGTTCATTGTGAGCAGGCCCGACGACCTGCCTTCCGTCTACCGCGCAATCGCTCACGAGCTTTCCCAGCAGTACCTCGTTTCCTTCTACGCCGATGACGCGGGGACGGACCGGTGGCACACCCTCGAACTTCGTACCAGCCGCGAGGGCGTTGATCTGCGGGCTCCGCGGGGCTACTTTCCGGACTGAGGCACGGGGTGTGAAGCCGGAGAGGAGCCAGTGACTCGAGATCGCACCAGATCGAGCCGAAGAAAACGTGGGTTTCCAACGGGACTCAGTCCTCGGTACGAGCGTGCCTTCCGATTTCTCGCCCTCGGGATCACAATGATCATGTTCACTGGCTGGGTGACCTCGGTGGTCGAACTGCGCCAGCAGAAGCAGATCCGAAGCGGCGCCGCCTTCGGCGAGGATGCGGCTCACAGGGAGGTGCCGTTGTCGGCCGCCGTCGAGGCCGGGGTCGAGCCCGACGCTCCGGCGGTGACGTCGAGAATCACTCAGAGCTTGTTCCGGATGGACGAAACGAATCTTTCGTTCCTCTCCGCGGCAATGACCCGTTACCGGGCACCGCTCACCGGCCACAGCGGCGATCTGCGCGCAGCTTTCTATCTCCCCGGCGCCGAGATCGGGAGATTCGTGATCGATGATGACTTTTCGGTCCGGTTCCTCAGCATGGACGGTGCGGAGGTCCCGACACCCGCCGGCAGAGCGCCGGGAGTGCCTGGCCTTTACCGGATGCAGTTCGTGCGAGGCCGTTCGGTTGCCGATCTCGAAGACTTCGTTGCGATCGTACAGGTGCCTTTCGATGCGAAGGATGACGGCAGGATCAACGGCTATCAGCTGGGTGTCTGGCCTTACGAGAACGGAGGCACGCCTCGTACGCCGGGCTATGCGAATCCCCCCGGTTTCGTCGAAGTAACCCCCCGGAATCGCAATGTCAGGATCTCCGAGCACTTCAGGCTGGGCGATTTTCTCACCAAGGGACAGGCGAACGTCTGGCCGAAGTACATGGTTCTCAGTCCGAAGCTCGTCGACAAGCTCGAGCTCGTCATCGATGGCCTGGAGAGCCGGGGGGTGGGAGTGGAGACAATGAGGATCATGAGTGGTTTTCGACACCCGTCGTACAATGCAGGCGGGGGAAACACCGCAGGAAGAGCGAGCCTGAGCCGGCATATGTATGGCGATGCTGCGGATGTCTTCGTCGACAACAACGGAGACAACTGGAGCGACGACGTCACCGGAGATGGAAGGCTGACGATCCGGGATGCCGAGCGAATTCGCGACATCGTCGATGAGATTGAACGGCGCTATCCCTCGCTGATAGGGGGAGTTGGTATCTACCCGGCATGTTGTGGCCACGGGCCGATGACTCACGTCGACGTTCGCGGGAATCGAGCCCGATGGTACTACTGAGAGGAGATTTCTGATGGAGCAAGTCACCGACTACTGCCCTGAGTGCGGGAGCGAGCGAACGGATTTCGATACCACGTGCGATGCATGCGGGGCGCCTCCTCGCTCGGATGACACATCCGGAGCGATCGTACGCAACACCGACCTGGAGCCGTACGTTGCGCTTCGATACATCGCCAGGCTTTTCAAGATTCTCGCGGTTCTCCTGATCCTGATGATGTTCGGCGAAGTCGCCGTGGGACTGACCACGCATGGCACCGGAGCGGTGCCGGACCTCTTGTCGGAGGTCACACGGCTTCTCGTTCTCGCCGGACTTCTGTGGGGTGCCGGCGACATCGCGGTTCTCTTGATCGATCTCGGGCACGATGTCCGCGTCTCGAGAATCCTTCTCGGGCGAATCAACGCCAGGATGCACATTCCAGGCGCCTCGGATGCCCTGAGCACCTTTTCGACGTCGACTCCACTATCAAAGGAGAAGGAAACACGGAGTGAAGTGAGAAGTGAGCCACGCACTTAAATCGGCCTTTACGCTCACCCTCGCAATCCTGACCTCGAGCTGCGGGAATGCCCGCCAGGTGGACAATCCTGCCGAGCACCGCCGCCAGCCGCCGACGGCGAGCTCCGAGACGGGTCAGGAGGGAGCGAGCGGCAAAACCGCGCTCGCGACGTTCGCAGGCGGGTGCTTCTGGTGCATGGAGAAGCCGTTCGATGATCTCGATGGTGTGATTTCGACGACTTCGGGCTACAGCGGTGGCACAGTACCTAACCCCAGCTACGAGCAGGTGTCCGCAGGGCGAACCGGCCACGCGGAAGTGGTTCAGGTCGTCTATGACCCCGATCGGATCAGCTATGAAGAACTGCTGTACGTGTTCTGGCGGAATGTCGACCCACTGACTTCGAATCGGCAGTTCTGTGATTCGGGATCGCAATACAGATCGGGCATTTTCGTCCACGACGATGCCCAGAGAAAAGCCGCGGAGGATTCGCTCCGCGAGCTGTCCAGCCGTTTCTCATCGCCGATCGTCACCGAGATCGTCGACTTCGATGAGTTTTATCCTGCCGAGGACTATCATCAGGATTACTACGCGACGAATCCGATCCGATACCGGTTCTACAGGTCGCGATGCGGAAGGGATCAGAGGCTCGCACAGGTCTGGGGTGACGAGGCGGGCGGTCACACCGAGTGAACATGAGGCAGGCTGCGATACGATCCAGCCGGCCCGATGACTCGCCTACTTTATCTGCATGGATTTGCGTCATCCCCGTCGTCGACGAAGGTCACGCTCATCCGGGAGCGCCTCGAGCAGGACGTACTGACCTTTGATGCGCCTGATCTGAATGTCCCTGAATTCCGGCGGCTGAGCTGGGAGGCCATCATCGGCTCGGTGGTCGATCGCGCCGACCTGAATCCGACCGTAGTCGTCGGTTCATCTCTCGGAGCGATGATTGCTCTGGAATGCTCGCGGCGGAAGCCTGACTGGGACTGCGAGCTCGTACTGATCGCCCCCGCGATCGGAATCCGGGAAGGATGGGTGGATTGGCTTCCGAACGATGGCGGATCCGAAGTCGAGATCTTTCATCATGGGACGGGAAAGGAAGAGCCGATCAATCGAAGCTTCTTCGAAGAGATCAGCCTCGCCGAAGCGGACCTTCCGACGCCGGCAAAGAGAATCCGGGTGATCATGGGCGATCAGGACGAATCGATATCGATTGCCGGGGTTAAGGAGACGTGGGAAACCTGGAAAAAGAGCGGATTGCCGCATGGCTCTTCCTTTCGCGAGATTCATGGAGGGGATCACCGGCTCGTCGATTACGTGAGCGAAGTGGTCGCGGAGATCCGGATTGCAGCCCGGCTCTGACGAAGGGGCGGCTCGAAGCGGTCTCGCGGTCGCCTCGATTGCAGGAGTCCTCTATTTTTCCGAGGGGTTTCCGTACGGAATCGTCAGCGAGATGCTTCCGATCTACCTTCGGGATTCGGGTGGCTCTCTGGCGGCGGTAGGCTCTCTGAGTCTCGTGAGCCTTGCGTGGACGCTGAAGTTCCTGTGGGCGCCGCTCGTCGATCGGCTCGGGGGTTACCGGGATTGGATCCAGTGGGCCCTCGTCTCGATCGTGGTCATTCTGTCGTTGATGGGAATCACGCGCTCGAGTGACGGGGCCGTCTTCTGGACTCTCGTGACGCTTCTCGCGATCTCCTCGGCTTCTCAGGACATTGCCGCCGACGCCCTGACGATCACGATCACACCGGACAAGTTGCTCGGGCTCGTGAACTCGGTCCGAGTGACGGCCTTCAGGATCGCTCTGATTCTGAGTGGGGGCGTCGTCGCGCTGGCGAGCCTGGGCTCGTGGTCGTTCGCGTTTCTGGCCTGCGCGGGCATCGCATTCATCGTTTTCATCGCGACGCTTTTCATGCCTCGCGGCAGTGAACGTACCACCGAAGCGGAGAAGAACGTCTTCGGTGGTGTCCGGCGTTGGCTGAATCGGCGGCATGCCGGACCTCTGCTGGCGCTGGTTCTTCTGTACAGGCTGGGCGATTCGGCACTGCTGCCGATGATCAAGACGTTCTGGCTCGACTCCGGCTTCTCGCCGGCTGAGGTCGGAGCGGTGACGATCTCGGCAGGAATGGTGCTGACGGTGCTGGGCGCCTGGCTGGGTGGATGGTTCATTGCCCGGAAGGGTTTGTGGGCCGGGCTGCTCTGGATGGGGATCGCACAGATGGCATCGAACGTGGGCTATGCGATCGTGGCGTCGACGAGCGCGACGCGTCTCGGCCTTTACTCCGCTGCCGGTATCGAGAGTTTCGCGAGCGGTCTGGGAACGGCGGCATTTCTCGCGTTTCTGATGGCGATCTGCGATCGGCGATACGCGGCGACGGAGTTCGCGCTCCTCAGCGCGCTTTTCGTGATCACCCGGTCGTTTTCGGGCGCCATGAGCGGTGTGGCGACCGAGGCTCTGGGATACGGCCCCTACTTCTGGTTGACCGTGGTGCTCGGAATTCCGGCACTTCTGCTGCTGCCCGTCCTTCGTCAGGTTCCGGAGCTCGTTCGGGGCGACCATTCGAGCTCGGCAACGACGGGTGCGTGATCACTCTGACCGACATCGGAGCGCACGACGCAGCTCGATGCGGTGGCGGCGACTGGACGGGTGGCGAGAATGTAGTCGAGTCTCCAGCCGATATTGCGCTGCCGCATGTTGCGCCAGGGCGCCCACCAGGTGAACAGGCCGTCGTCGTTCGGCGCCATCGCTCGCCCCAGATCGACGAAGTGCCGATCAATCATCGAGTTGAACAGCGTGCGTTCCTCGGGCAGCTGCCCGATGGCGTTCGGCTTCCGCTCCTTCGGATGTACGTCCTGATCCGAGCGGGTGATGTTCATATCACCGCAGAGGATGAGCTGAAGCCCGTCGGCGCGCTCCGTCTCGATCCAGTCGTCGAGCTGATGAAGGAACCGGATTTTCGCATCGAAGTCCTTTCCTCCATTCGGCAGATAGATGGAAGCGACTACGAGGTCTCCCAGTCTTGCCGCGACGACACGGTCCTCGAAATCGAGCTCGGGATGGTAAAAGCCGGGCTCCGGGCTCAGCGAGGTTCGGATGTGTAGCGCCGTCCCCGAGTAACCTCCGGAGCCATGCCAGTAGCAATGGTATCCGTCGGCGTCGCAGATCGACTCCGGCACCTTGGAACGTGGAGCTTTGGTCTCCTGCAGGCAGACGATGTCGGGCTTCTCCTCGGCCAGCCATTCGGCGTACTGAGCTTCGCGAGCGCGAATTCCGTTGACGTTCCAGGTCGCGATTTTCATGGGTCTGCTCGATCCGTTGCTTCCTCTGGTTCTGCTTGCTGCTCGTCGTTCGACCAGCGAATGAACCCCGCGTCGCGTTTATCGAGACCTTCGGGCAGCCGGAGTTGTTCAGCCAGCAGGTCGTCGATCGAACGCATCGAGACTTTGCCGTCGCGTACCGTGATCGCCCGATGTTCGAGGCCCAGCGGAGGGCAGCCGAAAAGCGCGATCAGAATGGAGATTGCTGCCAGCCCGAGAACCGGCGCCGCGAAGCGCGACGTTTTCAGCTCGGAATCGTGGACCCGCTCGAGTCCTCGAGGTGGCTGGAGGAAAAAGCGGAACGAGAGAATCAGAATGATTGCGGTTGCGGCGATCGCCCCCTCGACGTAGCCCGCGAGACTCTCGAGGACGCCGATTGCGACGTACCCTGCGCCGATTGCGAGTGCCAGCGCCATTCGCGTGCTTCTCCGTGCCGTATCGAAGGGCTGTCCGAAGGTTTTCAGCAGGTGGGTCGCGATCAGCCAGGAAGCGAGGAGTGCGGCGGCTGACGAGCCGATGGCAAAGATCGAGAGGGAGGGACCGGCGAGTGTTTTGACCGCCGGCGCGAAGGCGAACAGCCGGATGAGCTCGAAGCCTGCGACTCGGATGAAGATCTGGGAGGAGAGCCGCCCGCTGGCGGGCCAGAACCAGGTGATTCCGAGAGCGGTCGCGATTCCTGCCCCGGCGAGTACGCCGTCGATCAATTGAGAGTCGCCGACGAGAGGTGGCCAGGAGTACAGAGGGAGGGATGGGTCGGATACCGCGTTGACGAAAATCACGATCAGGCCATGCCATCCGGACCAGACGGCGAGAAGGGTCTGGACGAGCCAATATCCGATCGAGGCGAGCGCTCGGGCGATGAGAAGGAAGCCGGTCGCAACGATGATCAGAACCGGCCACGACGGGCGAGGCCGGAACTCTGAGCGCGTTTCTCCGTATCGAACCATGGTGAGTGGGAGGTCGAGCCCGGATGAGCCGAGCGCTCGAAAACCTCTGGAGTAGGATTATCTCACCCGGAGCCTTTCAACCGATGACTCGTGGAACCAGGAGGTCGCTCATTGTCTGGGCCAGCTCGATCCTGCTGGTTCCCATCCTTTCGTCCGCGGCCGATCTGTTTTCCGGTGTTCCCCTGCTGTCGGCGATGTTGAGCTTCTCTCTCGTTCTGGCGGTGCTGATCGCGACCCTTCTCACGACTTACCTCGCGATCGTTTTCGTCCGATGGGTTCTCAGCCGGTTGTTCTGGAGTGTCGGCCGTCGGCTGGCACTCAGTTATCTCCTTCTCGGACTGCTGCCTTTTCTTCTCTTTGCCGTCCTCGTCTGCGTGACCGGATACATCGGGCTGGGCGTAATGAGTCAGACCTCGTTTCGGGCGGCACGGCAACAGGAGATGGCGAGGCTCCAGCAGGCCAATCTCGAGTACGTCCTGACCGGAGAGGTACCGAAGGACCTTCCGGAAGTCACCGAGGTGTATGACAGTCGAAATCCCGGAAAAGGGGAGCTGCCGGACTGGCTCGGCCGCGGGTCCTTTGCCGGGACGGCGCTTCGAGGCGATCACGCCGTCGTCATTTCCGCGAAGACGTACCTGATGCGAGATTCCCGCAGAGTCGTGGCGCTCGTTGTTCCGATGCAGCAGGCGTGGCGCGATTCGCTGGAGAACCGCAGCGGAATCCGGTCATTCAACATGACGCTGCATCGCAACGGCGAATCGATCGAGGTCATGGAGACTGATCCGGTGATGGTGCGGCGGGCGATCAACGAGTTCGTCTTCAATGCATCGACCCTTGCGGGGGTGAGCTGGATCGACTTCACTCCCTTTCTCACCGACTGGGAAACGGGAGAAGAAACGAATCAGCAGCAATTCTTTCTGATTTCCAACCCTTACTCGAATCTTCTTTCGTTCTATCTCGGAAGCTCCTCCCGGTACCTGAACTATCTGCTTGCCGGAGTTCTGGGAGTCGCGATGATGCTGGCGCTCGTGTACCTGGCTACAGCATTGGTCGCGGTGGGGATGATTCTTTCCATTACGAGAGCGGTGAATCGCATTCAGAAGGGGACGGCTGCGGTCGAAAGCGGGGACCTGAGTTATCGGATCGGGATGAAGCAGACCAATCAGCTCGGAGACGTGGCGACCTCGTTCGACCGGATGACTGCGTCGATCTCGACGCTTCTCGAGCAGGCGGCCGAGCAGGAACGGTTGCGCAGTGAAATCGAGATCGCTGCCTCGATTCAGCAGAATCTTCTTCCCGACGAAGGACCGGAGATCGATGGGGTCGAGTTTGCTGCTTACTTCGAGCCCACCGCAGCGATCGGCGGCGACTATTACGACGTGTTCGTTCTCAGCGAGAACAAAGTGGCGGTAGCGATCGGAGATGTGGCCGGACACGGGCTCTCGACCGGAATCGTCATGGCGATGGTCAAGGCGGCGATCACGACGCTCGTGGAAGAGCAGACCGACGAAGAGGCTCTTTTCCGAAGGCTGAACGCTCTGGTCTTCCAGTCCACGGAGCGGCGAGCCTTCATGACGCTCGGGTTCACGATCTTCGATCTCGAGGCGAAGACGATTTCTCACACGAACGCCGGCCACGTCTATCCCTACATACTCCGTGCGGGTTGTCCGCCGGAGCCGATCGAGGGTCCGTCGCTGCCTCTCGGGATCCGTCCGGGCATCCGCCCGATCACTTCGCTGACGGACCTTCGCGAAGGCGACACGCTGGTCTACCTTTCCGACGGGATCATCGAAGCCGTAGGGCCATCCGGTGATCCGTTCGGCTTCGAGAGGCTCGAGACGGTTCTGGAGGGACTGGCCGGCTCGGAACCCATCGAGGTTCGGGACCGCATTCTCGCTGCGGTCGACCGCTATGGGCGGACGGAAGAGTACGACGACGACCGTACTGTGATGATCCTGCGCTTCACCCGACTCGGCGAGAGCCGGGTCTCGCCGGAGCGCGAGACTGAGGACGAGATGCTGGTTTCTTCGGCGTCATGATCTCTGCGGGACGTCAGCCCGCCGAGCCCGACCCCTTTCCATTGCTCTCTCTGCCGGGCCTGGCGCTCGGACTGGAGCGCTGTGACGTCGTGTCACGCAGAGTGGCAGGGCAGATTCCTTGCTACCAGATCCGCAAGGACGTGGGAGGCTGATGACGATTCGTACCATCCTTTTGTTTGGAGGGCTCAGCAGAGAGAGGCTCGTGTCGGTGGCTTCCGCCCAGACCCTTGCGACGATCGTGGACCAGCCGGAGCTGTGGTTCTGGAGGCGGGACGGAAGAGTTCTGCAGGTCCATCGGAAAGCGCTTGCCTTGCACTCCGACGTATTCGTTGAAGAATTCGATCCGGAGGGTCGTCTGCTGGGAGAGACGTTACCGGAGGCGTTGGATGCGAATGATCTGACCGACGCGGTGTTCGTCATCGGGCTGCATGGCGGAGCGGGGGAGAACGGAACGATCGCCGAGTGGATGGAACAGCGCACCATCGCATTCACCGGCTCCGGCTCGAAGGCCAGTCGTCTGGCTTTCGACAAGCCGGCGGCCAAGGACGCGGTGTCCGCTCACGGGGTTCGAGTGGCCCGTTCGATCGTGTGGACCAGGGACGACGGAGATTCCGACGAGATCCGTGCTCTGCTGAAAGAAGCGGGCCGGCTCGTGCTCAAGCCCGCGCAGGAAGGATCCAGCTACGGCATGCGAATCGTCGACAGCCCCCGGGAGCTCGATGAGTTTCTCTCGGCTTCCAGGGAAGATGAATACGACGCATGGCTCATCGAGGAGTTCGTCGATGGGGTCGAGCTGACGGGAGGGGTAATCGAGAGCGGCGGGCAGTTGATCACGCTTCCAACGGTCGAGATCCGCGCGGAGAAAGGGCGCGTCTTCGATTACCAGGGGAAGTATCTCGGCTCCGGAATTCGGGAGATCTGCCCGGCTGAGGTTCCGGAGACCGTCGAGCAGGCGAGCCGCGACTTTGCGAAAAAGGCTCACGAGGTTCTCGAATGCTATGGGTATTCGAGGAGCGATTTCATCGTGGGAGCCGAGGGACCGGTATATCTCGAGACCAATACCCTGCCGGGGCTGACGAAGAGCTCGCTGCTCCCGCAGGAGCTGCGCGCTGCCCGAATCGGATTTCGGGATTTCATCGATGAGCAGATCAGGCTCGCGCGATTGAGGTACGACTGAGGCGTGCGCGGCCCGATGCCGACCTCGGGCCGCATGCACGAGCTGGCGAGATCGTCGCGACCGCTTTCTCTGACTGTGGAAAAATGAAGTGAACGGGAGGGCTCGATCGGCCCTCCCTCCCCTGTTCAGGCCGTAGCCGTGGTCGGGCAGTACCGGTCGAAAGCGGCAGTCAGTTCCGCAGCGATGTCGTGGGCTTCACGACCTTCGATCTGGTGCCGCTCGATCATCTTGACGACCTGCCCATCCTTGAGCAGGGCGATCGAGGGGGACGAAGGGCGGTAGCCGACGAAGTAAGAGCGAGCCTTCATCGTGGCGTCTCGATCATTTCCCGCAAAAACCGTGATCTTCCGATCGGGTTGCACAGGATGATCGGCGGCGAGGCGGATCGCAGGCCTCGCATTTGCCGCCGCACAGCCACATACCGAATTGACGACGACCAGAACGGTACCCTCCTTCTCGACGGCGGCCGCTACGTCTTCCGCGGTTCTCGCCTCCGAAAGCCCGACACCCGTCAGCTCCTCGCGCATCGGTTTGATCAGCATTTCGTCATACATATCAATCCTCCTTCGGCTGGAAAGAACCCGGTGCCGTCTCGAATAATTCGGGCCCGCGCTTGATCGGGGAATCCGAAAGATGCCGGACCCCGCTGACCGTAAGCCAGACGAGGAGCAGCCACAGCGGAATCGCCAGCCAGTTCACAATCCACCCGCCCCGAGCTTCCCACAGAGCGTTCGCGTAGTACCACGTCAGCTCGCGACACCAGATCGTGTAGGTCACGTAGAGGTAAAGCGAGACGCTTGCGACCAGCAGGAGCGTCTGTCGGAAGGTCAGCGTAAAGATTGCGAAGGGGATCAGCCAGGAGAGGTACTGGACTCCGAAGCCGGGGCTCAGACAGAGAAAAATCGACAGGCTCAGATGAATTGCCGCCGGAAGCTTCTCGAGGGAAATTCCGCTCCGGAAGCATACCAGCGCAAACGCACCGACAACGACCAGAATCAGCCATTTTCCGAGTCCGTGGTAGAGGTCGGCGGCCTCGACGATCCCGTATCGCAATGCGCCTTCGGGAGTCAGACTGAGCTCCTGGAGTATTCCGGTGATTCCCCAGCCGCCTCCGGCCGGCGTGTATCCGAAGACGTTGTGAAGATACCGGGGCGAGCCCGCGAGAACGGGTGGTATGAACGCGACCACGAAGGTGACGGTAAATGCAGCGAGGAAGCGAGCAGCGGGTCCGAACCGCCAGGGGCCTTGCGCCTTCCCGGCGAGGAACGCGAGGATCACCGGTACCAGAACGATCGGTACGAGCTTGATCGATGCGGCGAGAGCCAGAGTGACTCCGGCAAGCCATTGTGCGTTTCCGCGAACCAGAAGCCAGAGCGAGGCGGCAATGAGCATCAGCATCGTCGGGTCGGTATTTCCGTGGAATCCCGAGACGAAAATCGATGCCGGTGCGATCAGTACGATCGCGGGCGCCAGGAGCGTGTACCTGGGTGCCACCCGGATTGCGATCAGGCAGAGGAAGCCAGCGGTCGCAGCGTCCGCGAGCGTCTGGACGAGCCGCAGCACATCGCCTCCGGCGAGCCCGATCGCTTCCCCGAGCCGGGCATAGAGAATCATCAGCGCGAGGGATAAGGGAGGATGATTGATCGCGGAGTGGACGCTGTAGGCCCCCGCTATGCCGAACTCGCGGGCAATCGACGTCCAGAGCTCGATTGCGAGGACATCGTTGGTGCCGAGAGTCGTAGCGACCAGGAGAAGTCGGAGGGCGAGTCCCGCTACGAACGCGACGAGGAAAAACCTCGACTCACTTGCCGACCCGAGGTCCTTCAGGCTCCCCCCGCGCTGACCGGGCCGAGGCTGCCTGACGCATCATCCTGCCGCTTCGGACCGTAGAGCTCGCGAACCAGTCGACCGATGGAGTTGTCCTGAAGGCCGTCGGAACGGCACGTATCGAGAAAATGGAAGAGGTCGCTGATGGCGCGTTGCGGCCGATCGTTCTCATCATAGCGAGGAATGAGTCTCGCACCGCCTTCGATCGCATCGACGACTTCCTCGATGCGAATCCGATCCGGATCGCAGGCGGGGAGCCAGCCTCGCCATTCACCGCCGATTTCCTTGGCCAGGTGGGCGCGCTCGAGCTTGATGAGAATGTCTGCCATCTGCTGATCGGTCGCGCGGAACATTTCAGCGAGGCGGTAGGACGACGGTGGCTCCTCCCGCTGATCGAATCGTCGTGCAATCTCGATCAGCGCGCGTATCGCAAAATAGAGCTCGTATTCGGGTCGCTCCTCCAGCGACATCTCACTGGCCCTGACGATTCCCTGGAGGTTCTGGTGAACGTAGCTGACGACGACGCCGAGCAGAATGACGACCCACAAAATCTCGATCGCGAGAAGAAAAAGGATGATCAGTCCGAGAGCCCCGTAGATCACGTTGAGCCGGCCGGCAAAGAGTGATTCCGCATAAACCCCGAATCCGAATCTGACGAGCTCGAACAGAACAGTCGTCATGACGGCGCCGAAAAATGCCGACCGGAGACTGACCTTGGTCGCGGGAACCAGCCAGAAAAGCATGGTGAAGGCAATGAAGAGCACCAGCATCGGCAGAATGCTCGGAAGCGGTGTTCTCCTGATGACGACGTCGAGATATTCGCTCCCCGCCAGAGATGCAGAGGTCGTCAGCGAAATACCGATCAGTATGGGACCCCAGAAGAGGAGCATCGTGAACGCACGCAGCCGCTGACGGTAGCTCCGGGTCTTCTTGATGTGCCAGATTTGATTGAAGCCCACCTCGACGGCCATGAAGAGGCGGAAGGAAATGACCAGAAACACGATGGCACCGAAGGCGGAAGCGGTGGAAGCCTGATCGGCAAAACGTGTCAGATGGGAAGCGATCTGCGGTGCCTGATAGGGAAGAATGACGTTGAGAAGTGAATCGAGCTGAGATCGCATATCGGGCAGGATTCGCGCGAAATAGCTCTCGATGACGATGGAAAAGGCGACGATCAGAGGAACGAGAGACAGAAGCGTCGTATAGGCGAGCGAAGCTGCTCGCAGCGAGCCCTCGTTCGACCAGAATTCGCGAATCACCTCGCGAGCGAAGAGCAGTGTCTCGACGAGAGCGGCACGCCCTCGCTTCTTACCGATGGCATTTTTCGAGTAGATCTCGCGGGCCTCGAGCGTCCAGTAGTTCCAGAACGAGGTCCGGGCCGCCCGCAGCCGATCGGTGAGTCGTCGCGGTTCCTTCTCGTCGGTCTGGCCCGTCATGAGGATCTCGGTTATGGCGCAGAAGACTGCGCACCCCGAACAGATTGTACAGAATGGGGCACCTCAACTCCTCATCACCGACTGATGAATCGTGTCGAACAGGTAGATGAAGCCGACGATCGCCGAGAACGCCAGAATGACGGCGATCAGCAGAATCGTGGTGAGGATGACGAGGGCGATCAAGGCGATTTCCGTATTGGTTCGAGGAGGGCGGCTGATATCTCGATGTCTGAAGAGAAGCTCGACGTTTCCGAGATTCTCATGAAAGAAGAAGTCGAAGATGTCGCCGAGAAGCGGGATCGAGCCAATCCACACATCGATGAGTATGTTGACGACCATCTTCAGCAGAACTCGTGTCGGCACGCGGTGACGCAGGGCTCCGATGATGATCCAGCTCGAGAAGACGGCGCTCACGACGTCCCCGAAACCGGGAACCAGGCCGACGATCGGAGCGAGGCCAACCTTGCGACGTGTGCCGGGAATCTCGATGGCGGCGTCGAGCAGCTGTGCGAGCCGTCTCAGTGCCAGGAGATCGGACGGCAGCCGTTCGTCGGGTTCGAGTATCTCCGGCTCGATTACGTTCTCGTTCACGGCTCGGGGCTCTGCAATTGCCGGGCAATCTCGAAAAGCGACCCCTCAGGGGCGGTTGTCGGGGTCGAATGCCTCGACGGGAACGTCGAATCGTTTTCTGGCAGGTTTCAGAGTAATGTAGACGGTGGATCCTTCTCCGGGCCTCGACTCGGCAAAGATCTCGCCGCCGTGGCTCTCGACGATCTGTCTGGCAACGGCGAGTCCGAGACCGGTCGCGTTTCTTTTAGTCGAGAACATCGGCTCGAAGGCCCGGGCGAGAACGTCCCGGGGCATCCCCGTCCCCGTGTCGGTCACGGAGATCATGACCCAGCTGCGCGCATATGAGTGAGCTTCCGGCAGCGAGTCTGTACTCCCCGCTGTCGTGAGCCGCACTTCGATCCGGCCTCCCTGCGGCATGGCCTCGGTGGAGTTTGACATAACGTTCAGCAGCACCTGCTGCAACTGCTTTTCGTCGACTGAGAGGTCGATGTCCGGTTGGTCGTATCTGAACATCAGGCGGATGTCGGGCGTGAGTGTCGGCTCGAGCACAGCGATCACGGATTCGATGAGCTCGCAGGCTCGAATCGTCTTTCTCACGGGCTCTTCAGGATGGACGCACTGAAGGATCTGCCGCGTGATCTGGTGTCCGCGCTCGACGGCCGCGTGGATGAATCGTGTCGCGTCCTTCGATCCGGGATCCTGTTCCTCGTTTCGCATGAGAATTTCCGCAAACGGGAGAATCCCCATCAGGACGTTGTTGAACTCGTGGGCGATCTTTTCAGTGAGCAGGCCGAGATTTTCGAGACGCCCGAACTGCTCGATCTGCCGGTGCAGGCGCTTTTGTTCCGCGACATCGCTGAAAACGATCACTGTCCATCGCTCGGACTCGGCACCGAGAATGGGCAGCGAGGTGAAGATGGCCTGAAACGGCTGGCCGTCGATTCGGGTAAATTGCGTCAAGCGGTATCGGACGATCTGCCGCGAGTGGAGAGCCCGAAGCAGCGGGCAGGTTCCTTCGTCGTCGCATCGCGGGTGCACGAGGGTGTGAAAATCGACTCCCTCAGCATCCTCGGAACCGAGAGCCCGGGCTGCAGCCGAATTCATGAAGATGCTCTTCCCTGCGGAGTCGACCGCGCAGATGCCGTCCAGGGTGGACTGCAGAATCGTCTCGCTGAGCGCGGTCGCTCGCAGATTCCGTCGTTCGCTTTCCCTTCTTTCGCTGATATCGGTCATGACTTCGCTGTAGAAGAGAATCTGGCCATCGTCGTCGCGAACGGGTGAAATCGAGCTGGCGAACCACCGAATCGAGCCGTCCGGGAGATCGAGCCTCCGCTCTCCTTCCCAGGCATCCAGCTGGCCGCGTGCAATCGCATCGATGGCCAGGCCGAAGTCAGGCTCGCCGGGATAAACCTCGGCCCAGCTCTTTCCGATGATCTCCACCGTGTCCCGTCCGACCATCTCGGCGTAGCTGTGGTTCACCTGGGAGAATGCGAGCGAGGGTGTGATGTGAGCGATTCCGACCGCGGATTGAAGGAAACTTGCCGAAAACCTCAGCTCCGAGCTGCGCAGAGCCGTGTTGAATGCCGAAATTCGTTGCCGGAGGTCTCGTTTGTCGAGCTCCTTCTTGATCGTGCCGGCCAGCTCCGGAACACGTGCCCTGTTCAAAACGCAGCGGGCACCGAACTTCATCAGCCGCATCGAGGTCTCGACGTCACGTTCATCCGAGAGGAGGATCAGCGGCAGGTCGGGGAGCTCTTCGGAAAGCCGGGAAACGAGGTCGGTCACCTGAGTCGGGGCCACAGCAGGGTTTGCGAGGACGAGGTCGAAAACCGCGCATGAGCCGAGTGCTTTCAGCTCGCTGCGGCTGGTCACCTCGACGATTTCGACTGAGCGAGAGAGCTTTAGGATCTCCCGGCGCACCAGGAGAGCGTTTTCCCGCCCGTTCTCGATGAGCAGCAATCGAATCATCAGTCGCTCGGAAGTTTGCCCGCAGTTGAACGTTATCGGGTTCCGGACAGAGAGACCCGCCCACTACGCTCGCTACGCCGCGACTATTCTATTGCTTTCAGCATCCCGATCACCACAGATCCTGCGGAGCACGAACGGAAGGTCGTCGGACCGTTGAGCCGGGCTGCCGAGAATGAGCAGGTAAAACAGCCACTGATGAGGATCACCAGCGAAGACGGCCTCGAGGATCAGGGTCTGGACTTCGTTGTGCAGTCGGGCTTGGCCGGACCGGTTGTATGATGTCATCGATCAAGGAGAGTATCGGTGTTTGATTTTCATACCCCCGAGCGGGCCGGAGGAGCTTCCGATGGCCGTCCTCCAGGGGCCGTCGACGACATCGTTCGCGACGCCCTGCCGCTGCTCCGGGGTCTGGCGCGGAGCCGTTTCAGCCTCCCCGACGACGAAGTGGATTCACTCGTGCAGAACGTTCTCGTGAGGTACCTCGTCCGTGCAGAGAAGGTGAGGGACCCCCGGGCGTATCTGGTCGCAAGCCTGATGAATGGAGCGCGCCGGCTCCGCGCGGCGGGGCCGAGCTTCGAAGTGTCTTTCGACGAGATCCGGGATGAGCCGCGACAGGAACAGGACGACGAGATTCGACAGCACCTGGCGGGGCAGATCCTCGACAGGCTCGACGAGCGTTGTCGCGGGATTCTGAAAATGCGCTATTACAGCGGACAGACCACCCGGGAAATGGCGGTCGAGCTCGAGACCACGCCAGGTTACGCCCAGAAACTCGTTCACAAGTGTCTTGCGCGCGCCCTGGAGATCTGTCATAAACTGGAAAACACACGTGCATTGCGAGATTGACGAAATCCTGGAAGTCCTCGAAGGCCGGGGAGAGAGCAGCGTCGAGCACATCGAGAGCTGCGCGAGTTGCTCCTCTACGCTTCGCGATCTCCGTTGGCTGACGCGCGCGCTCAGTGACCGGCTGAGTTGGAATCGCGGCCGGACGACTGAGGAAAGGGTCGAGGCGCTCACCCGTCTCGCGGCCGAGATCGATGATGCCGATACTCCTCTCGGGAAAGTCCACGCCGACTGCCGGCGCTCGAGAGCAGTGATGAGCGACGATCCGACGCTCGCACTCGAGCTTGCCACCCGGGCGAGAAATGACGTCCTCGCCCTTTGCGGTCGCTACGAGGAAGAGGCCGTACGCGCGGCTCTCGGTATGGCGCAGAAGGAACGCGCCAATGCTCTGCGGGTTCTCGGCCGGTATGATGAAGCGCTCGCGGCCACTCGGGGAGCGCGAACGGTGGCCAGGGAGAGCGCTGCGGCGGATTTCGATCTGGCGATTCTGGATTACATCGATGCAACGATCTATCGCGAGATCGGGGAGCTCGATGAAGCTCTCGAGATGATCGACCGATGCAGCCCGATCTTCGAGGAGTTCGGCGAGAGCGTCAGGGTGATCCATACAGACGTTCTCCGAGGCGCAGTTCTTTTCAGCGCGGGACGTAACGCCGAGGCGTGCATGATCTTTCGTCGGTTGCTTCCGATCGTGCAGGACCTCGAGGATGCGGAGCTCGAGGCGAGGGTCTGGATGAACCTGGCCGGGGCCTCGAGCGGCCTCGGCGAGTACGACGAGGCATCGATCGCATTGGTCCATGCCAGGGAAGGCTGGAAACGCCTCGGTGCGCGGGCGGAGTCCATCAGGGCGGAGTGGTCGCTTGCAAACCTGACGGCCCGACGGGGTGATTTCGAATCGAGCGAGAAGAGATTGCGTCTGGTTGTGGATGAGCTCTCCTCTCTGTCGATGGTGCAAGATTTCACGCTCGCGGCTCTCGATCTGGTCGAGATTCTCCTCGTTCAGAACAAAATCGACGAGGCCCGTCGCTTGCTCGAGCGGGCAATATCCGAAATGTCGCTTCGTCCCGTGCCGACCCGGAAGAAACTGCTTGCGGCGATGCGGGAGCTTGCCCGGGTCCAGCCGCTCGAGGCGAGCGGACTCCAGTCGCTCCGAGCCGAGGTGGCACTCGTGATACCCGCCGCGGGCCCGGCAATTTCGTTCCAGGCGCCCACCATCAACTGAACGTCAGGCGCGGAAGCGCTTTCTCTCGACGAGCAGCGCCACGACGACCGAATCGTAAGTCTTTTAGATTGTTGGGATTCACCCTCCTCGATCGCCCGCCCTTCCATTTTTGCGAAAAAATCTTTGGGTCAGGGGGTATGAAAATCCTGCCGGCTGACTCTCCTTTTTCAGAGGGCGCCCTCTCTCTGGTCAATCAACCACGCGGAACGCGTGAAAAGGAGAGGGATTATGAAAGGTCTGTACAAATTCGGACGAAGCAGTGCGTTTGTCTTCACCTTTGGCTTTTTCGGTAGTCACTTCCAGCCGGAGGAGATCGGAACCCGGCTGGGCGACGTGATGGTCATCGTGAGCCAGTGGCTACCGGTGGCGTACGACGTGATGTCGGTACCTGGCGGCTGAACAGCAGCGAAGGCCGTCCGTATCTCCGGGCGGCCTTCGCGTTTCAATACGTCAGGGTTTCCCGGGCAGTTCGGAGGAGCCTCTCCAGGCTCGGCAGATAGTGTTTTTCGAGATTTGGCGAGTACGGGACGGGTGTATCGAGTGCTGCCACCCTGGAGATCGGAGCATCGAGCCAGTCGAAAGCATGTTCTGCCACACACGCGGCGATCTCCGCTCCGAATCCTCCGGTCAGCGGAGCCTCCTGCAGAACGACCAGGCGGTTCGTTTTACGGACCGACGCGAGAACTGCGTCGCGGTCGTAGGGTTTGATCGTGCGCAGGTCGATGACCTCGGTGCGGACCCCGTCCCGGTCGAGGTGCTCCGCGGCCTCTTCGGCAAGCGGGACCATGCCGCCGAAAGTGAGAATCGTGATGTCCGAGCCCTCCCGGACGAGCCGGGCCTTGCCGATCGGTACGGTGTATTCGTCCTTCGGCAGGACCTCGCGGACGCGCCGGTAGAGCATTTTGTGCTCGAGAAACAGGACCGGATCCTCGTCACGTATCGCTGATTTCAGCAAACCCTTGGCGTCGTGAGACGTCGAGGGATAGACGATTTTCAGCCCCGGTACGTTCACGAAATAGTTTTCGCCGCTCAGAGAGTGAAACGGTCCGGCGTGAACCCCACCGCCCGAGGGTCCGCGAACGACGATCGGACACGCCACGCCGACGCGGTAACGGAGTTTGGCAGCGTAGTTGACGAGCGAATTGAAGGCGACCGACACAAAGTCGATGAACTGCATCTCCGCGATCGGTCGCATCCCCATCATCGCCGCGCCGGCGGCAGCACCGACGATCGCTACTTCCGAGATCGGGGTGTCGATGACGCGGCCGGGACCGAATCGCTCCATCAGGCCGGCGCTCGTTTTGAAGGCGCCGCCGTATGCGCCGACATCCTCGCCGATCAGAAAAACCCGTTCGTCCCGCTCCATCTCCTCGAACATCGCTTCCCGGATCGCGTCGACGTACAGTGTGCCTTCACTGTCGGTGCTCATTGTCGAGTCACCGGAGCTCTCTCCCAGAATCCATCATTGAAAGTCCCGAGCTCGGCCTCGGAGCCCTCCGGCATTGGCGAAGCCTCGGCTTCGTCGGTTGCCTGGTCGACTTCGGTTTTCGCACGCTGATCGAGCTCTTCCAGATCCTGCAGGCTGATTCGTCCGTTGGCTTCGATGTGAGACATCAGACTCACGAAAGGATCTTTCGCGGCCCATCTGGAGATCTCTTCCTTCGGTACGTACGACTGGTTGTCATGCTCCGCGTGTCCTTTGATCCGGAATGTCACGACCTCGATGAGGGAAACGCCGCCTCCTTCGCGGCCTCGTGAGACGGCCCGGCGGGCAGCCTCGTGAACGGCGACCGGATCGTTACCGTCGACGGTTTCTCCATGGCAGCCGAAACCGATCGCTTTGTCTGCAAGGCGAAGGAGTGCGGACTGCTGACGAGTCGGGGTGGAGTAGGCGTAGCCGTTGTTCTCCAGGATCACGACGAGCGGGAGCTTCTGCACGGTTGCGAAGTTCATCCCTTCGGCGAATGCGCCCGTAGACGCGCCACCGTCACCGATGAACGCCATTGCCACGATGGGACGGTTTTGCATTCGCGCCGCCAGCAGTGCTCCGGCCATGACCGGGATCATGTCGCCCAGAGGAGAAATCGGACCGATGAATCCTCTCTCGAGATCGGCGAAGTGAATATTCAGGTCGCGACCGCGCGACGGGGAATCGCCCTTGCCCATGTACTGACGGATGATCTCGACGGGTTTTGCGCCGGCCACGAGCATGGAACCGAGGTTTCTGATCAGCGGTGCGACGAGGTCGCCATTCTTGAAATCGAGTGCGTAGGCCGCCCCGACCGCCTCCCCCTCCTGCCCGAGCGACCGGTAGAGGCCGCCGATGACCCTCGATTGGCGAAAAAGGGCGACGAGACGCTCCTCCAGCGTCCGAGTCAGACGCATGTAGTAGTAGAGATCGAGCAGAACCTTGCGATCGGGGGTCATGGAGAGTGCGGCGCGGGCGGGATTATAACTCCGGAACGGTCAGCAACCGGGTCAACCGGGCGGCCACTTGAGCGTGCGGCCTCCGAGGATGTGAGCATGGATGTGGTAGACGGTCTGCCCCGCTGAAGGACCGCAATTGATCACGACTCTGTAGCCCTCGGCCTCGAGCATCTGTTCGCGAGCGATCGCGGCAACGTCGGATATGAGGATTCCCATCTCGGCCGAATTCGATTCATCGATCTCGGCCAGCGATGCAATGTGTTTTTTCGGGATCACCAGAATGTGCGTCGGAGCCTGTGGATTGATGTCCTCGAACGCGAAGGTCGCCTCGGTTTCATTCACCTTCTTTGCGGGGATTTCCCCACGGAGGATCCTGCAGAACAGGCAGGAAGCTTCGCGCGGCATCAGTGATTGTCCTCGACTTCGACCGGAGCGCTCTCCTCTTCCTCCCTGTCAGAGAAAGTTTCGTAACCGGGGATGGGGGTCACGACTCCGTCGACCATCCGGAAGTCCACATGGTGCGGCGGGATCTCGACGTTGCGAATGAGCAGTTCCGAAAGCTCGTCTTCGATATGACGCTGGATCGCTCGCCTCAAGGGTCTCGCACCGGAGTTGGATTCCTCGGAAGCCCGATCGATGAGCCATTCGACGACTTCGGAATCGACTTCCACGGTGATGGCTCTTGCGGAAATCGCCTGGTTGACGTCCGCGATGAGCAACTTACAGATCTCGGTCATCTCAGTACGACCGAGCGAGCGGAACACGACGACGTCGTCGATCCGGTTGATGAATTCGGGCGAAAACGCACGCTTCAGCTCAGCGGTGATCGTCTGCTCGACATCCCGCAATTGATTGTCGGAAGTGGATTCGCGGAAGCCGAGGGTTCCCTTGGTGGCCAGAAGCCGAGTGCCGAGATTCGAGGTCATGATGATCAGGCTGTTCCTGAAATCGACCTGGTTGCCGAGCGAGTCGGTGAGGGTCCCATCCTCGAGAATCTGCAGGAGGATGTTTGCAATGTCGGGATGTGCTTTTTCGATCTCGTCGAGCAGAACGACCGAGTAGGGATTGCGGCGAACCCGCTCGGTAAGTTGACCCCCTTCTTCATGACCGACGTATCCCGGAGGGGACCCGATCAGTTTCGAGATGGCGTGCTTTTCCATGTACTCCGACATGTCGAACCGAACGAGATGCTTGACCGAGCCGAAGAGAAACTCCGCGAGGCGTTTGGCGACTTCGGTCTTGCCGACGCCCGAGCTTCCGAGAAAGATGAAGGAGCCTACGGGCCTGTTTGGTGACGATACCCCCAGGCGGGAGCGGCGGATCGCTCTCGAGATCGCCTCGATGGCGGCATCCTGACCGACTACTCTCCGCTTGAGCGTCTCTTCCATCTTGATCAGTCGGGCCGCCTCGTCGGCCTCGATGGTGGCGACCGGGATGTCAGTCCACGACGAAATGATCTCTTCGATGTCCCGCTGGGTCACCTCGACTGTTTCTTCGGCGAGGTCCTCGCGCTCGTTCTTGAACGTCTCGACTTCCTCTTTGAGCTCGATCTCGCGTTCTCGCAGGAAGACGGCCTTTTCGAAGTCCTTGTCCGAGATCGCCTTCTTCATTTCCTTGACGACCTCCCGCACCTCGGTTTCGAGCCGCCGCAGGTTCTGGGTGTCGGCGACGCGACGAAGTTTCACGCGAGCGCCTGCCTCGTCGAGAATGTCGATGGCCTTGTCGGGGAAGAAGCGATCGGTGATGTAACGGTTGGACTGAAATACGGCGGATCTGATCGCCTGATCGGAGTATCTGACCTTGTGAAAGCTTTCGTAGCGACCCTTCACGCCGTCCAGAATCTCGAGCGTTTCGTATTCGCTGGGCGGGGCCACGTTAATTGCCTGAAAACGGCGCAGCAGAGATCGGTCCTTTTCGATGTAGCGCCGGTACTCTCGAATCGTCGTGGCGCCGACGCAGGAAATCTCTCCGCGGGAGAGGGCCGGCTTGAGAATGTTCGCAGCGTCGAGAGAACCTTCTGCCGAACCGGCACCGATCAGCGAGTGAATCTCGTCAATGAAAACGATGATGTCGGTGTTCTCGCGGAGCTCCTTGATGACGCCCTTCAGCCGTTCTTCGAACTGACCTCGATACTTCGTCCCTGCGACAATCAGCGAGAGATCGAGTGAAAGAATCCTCTTGTTGGCGATGAACAGAGGAACATCGCCGTCGACGATTCTCTGGGCCAGGCCCTCGACGATCGCCGTCTTTCCGACGCCGGGCTCCCCCAGAAGGATCGGATTGTTCTTCGTCCGTCGCGACAAAATCTGGATGATCCGGTCAACTTCCTTCTCGCGGCCGATCAGAGGATCGAAGATGCGCTGGGAGGCGAGTTGGGTCAGGTCGCGCGAGTATTCCGCGAGAAAGGGAAGCTCCTTCTTCTGTTTGTCGACTTCCTTCTCCTTGAGTATGGCAATGGTCTCCTCACGGATGCCGTAAACGTTGAGACCCTTGGAGAGCAGAATCCGGGCGGCGGTCGAGCTCTCCACTCGAAGAATCCCGATCAGGAGATGTTCCGTCCCGACGTAGGAGTGGAGCATCGATTCGGCCTCGTGCGAGGCGTAAGCGAGAATCTTTTTCGACTCCTCGGAGAGAGGGAGCTCGGCCGATGATGAAATTCTGTCGACGAACAGACGGTCTCCTTCGACTTCGCGACGGATCTGTTCGGGCTTGACGTTGAAGCGAGCGAAGATGTCCTTGATGATCTCTTCGCCTTCTCGAAGGATTCCGAGCAGAACATGCTCGCTCTCGATCACTCGCGAGCCGAGCTTGGACGCTTCGTAGCGTGCGAAGAAAAGTGCTCTTCGTGCCTTCTCGTTGTATTTTTCGAACATACTCATCGCACCTCTCTCGGTTCGAGCTCGAGCACGCGATCACAACGCGATGCAAGCTCCCGGTTGTGCGTCACGATGATCGACGTCAAACCCCGCTTCCGGTGACATTGTCGCATGAGTTCGAAGACTCTTTCACTGGTCTCGTAATCGAGGTTGCCGGTTGGCTCGTCTGCGAGCAGCATCGCCGGCTCCGGAGCAAGCGCTCTGGCGATTGCGACCCGTTGCTGCTCTCCGCCGGATAACTGACTGGGGAGATGGGCTTTCCGCTCGCCAAGCCCCAGTTCCTCGAGAAGCTCGTCGGCGTCGTCCAGAGCTTCATTCCGGTTTCTTCCGGCGATCCATCCGGGCATCGCTACATTCTCTCTCGCTGTGAATTCCGGCAGAAGATGATGGAACTGAAAGATGAAGCCGACCTCCCGGTTTCTCCAGCGGGCCAGACGATCCGTCGACAGGTTCTCGATTGCGACGCCGCCTACCTCGATGGTTCCCGAATCGACCCGGTCGAGACCGCCGACGAGATGCAAAAGCGTCGATTTTCCAATCCCGGACGGGCCGACAATGGCGACCATCTCTCCTTTTTCGACGTGCAGGTCGAGCGAACGAAGTACCTCCACTGGAACCGCGAGCTCGCGATAACTCTTCGAAACGCCCTTCACTTCGATGAAGGTCATATTCGAGAGAATACATCGGGGGACCGTCAGTATTCGAAACGGGAGTCGCCGCTGAGATTGTCGACCACGCTAACCCAGCTCTGAAGCGACCCTTCGCCAGAAGACCGAACGACGACCGAACCGCTCGTCAATCCCTCGAGGTTGAGGTCTCGGAGGAATGCGTTCCAGCGGAATGCCTCCAGCGGACCGATGGAAACGGTCCGGGTGCCCACGAGCTCGCCGCGTTGATCCATCACGTCGATGAATGCGGTTGCGCCGAGTCCGGTGGTTTCGACGACTCCGAGGTTCGCTCTGAACCGTTCGGTATGCTCGATTCCGTGCATCGCGCCTGCTACGTCGGTTTCCTCGCGCATCGGTACGAACTGGCCGAATGTCCCGAGCGGCCCCTCGTTGTAGACCCTCGCCCAACCGGAGAGCGGCTGGTCGCTTCCGATGATTAGCGTGCCGGCCGCGATCGCATCGGTTTCCGTGTCGAATAGCTCGGCGATCAGATCGGGTACAGACCAGGTTTCACCTCCACCGAGAGTCAGGGTCGTGGTTGCCGGCTGAGAATCACCCGCCTGCGGAAGGTACACGACCGATATGGCGGTGGGCTGGGCAGCCGTCAGACTGAGCTCGGTTTTCCAGAACGAAAGATTCGCGCCTGGAGTGGAGCCGACCGGATCGATGACGTAGCGGTAGCGGGCCATTTCGTTCTCGACCCCGGAGGGATAGAGGAAAAGGGCATCACCAGTCTGTTGATCTACTCTCGTGGCGTAAACGACGACGCCGGGATCGGACGAAACAGCGAGAATGCCGTTCTCGACCCCGGACTCCAGCGACAGAGCTGACCGGAGCGATTGCTGCCCGCTCTGCAGCGGCTCGAGGTCGAACGATCGCGTGGCGATCGGAATGTTGCCCGAAAGCAGAGAGAGGTGAAGCCGCTTCGGTTGCGTGCTCGAGTTCACGATTCCTACATTGACCCGGTATCGGTCCCCATCACTGAGCCCGGTGATTCGACCGCCTGTTGCGGGCGCTACAGGAATCCGTTGGCCGAACTCTCCACTCGAGGAGCCGGAGTTGTAAGTCCAGGCATGAGCAGAAACATCTCCCGTCGTGCGGACGTCCAGCCATCCGGAAGAGTTGCTTTGTGAAAAAAGCTCTCCGATGACATCTGCGACGACTAGAGTTTCATGGTGATCCAGCGCGAGCGTCACGATCGACGGGGCGCTCGAACCATACGGAAAGTAGAGAAGGTCGGTAGAACATGAGGGAGAGAAGCAGTGAAGATGGAGATCCGATTTCCAGTTGGTGTTGCGAGCTCCAGGAGTCGAACCGACGCCGGGAAGGATTTTTCCAGTCGTGCCGGCGGTGCCGGGCCCCGCAGGTGGCTTCGAGACCGTGAGCCGGTATTCGTCCGACGAATCGCCGGCGGTGGAAAAGAGATCGATGTTCGATTCGCTGCTGTCGAGTGCGGCAGCGTCGATCGTCACGGTGAAGCTCCTGGTCGAGGATGGTGGAATCTCAACAGATGCCGGGATCTGCACCAGCGGCGAGCTTCCCGAAAGTTCCGCGATTGCGGTGGCTTCGGAGCGATTTCTGAGAGTGACTGCGGTCGAAACCGTGGAGTCTCCGACGAGGCGTGTTCCGGAGCCGACGAAGGTCACGAGACGGGATGGGGACACGGCGATCGGTTCGCTCCAGGATCCTGTCTGACAGCTGCGGATGAAACGAGAGCGCACCGAGACCGCTCCGGAATCGTCAACGAGGATCCGTGCATCGTTGGCCCTCGTGACCGACGTGCCTCCGGGAAGCGTCAGCTCCAGCTCGACATGTGCGGGATTGATCCCGGGGATCTCGATGACGACCGTACCCGACTCGATTCGCCGCACCGCGAGCTCGGGAGCTCCGGCCTCGAGCGAGCCTCGCGGATCGAATACGCTGCGAACCTCCCACCGATCGGCGATGGCGGCTCCATAGGGAGTCGCGGCGACCTGCGTGGGGCTGAGCAGACCGGAGGCGATCGGTTCGGCGAGTGCCTGCGAAGGGATCGAGAAGGCGACTTTGTACAGACGGCCGTCGGAGGTGATAGCCCAGGCCTCTGTCCCGAGGATTCCGAAGTCGACGATGCCCGGGATGTTGATTGTGGAGGCAAGGTTCGGAGAGTAGGGTTCGGAGACGTCCCAGATCTTCAGCGTGTCCAGATCCTGAACAAAGAGGAGGTCGCCGGCAGGGGTGGCCGCCGCCTCGATCTCGCGGGCACCTCCCAACGGGATGAAATCCACGATCAGGGGTTTGTCCGGCGCTCGAATGTCGACGATTTTGACCCCTGCCGAAACAGACCCGTAGGCGACACCCGGAAGTCCGGTCACGCGTCGCCATTGGCCCCGGCCGTCGTTGATGAGCCCACCGACCTGAGCCGGCCTGGAGGGATCGGAGATGTCGACGACGTGAAATCCGCTCGCGTGATTGGCTTCGATGAGGTACTCCCCGGCGAGGTCCGCGCTTCCCCCCGCGAGACCGAGGGTCTCCCAGCTTCCGAGCCGGAGCGGTGTCGACGGATCGGAGATATCGACCAGGTGAACCCACCGGCCGCCGTAGAGAACGGCTCTGTCGCCACGCACCCTGACCCGGTCGAAGTCTTCTT
Organism: Acidobacteriota bacterium; assembly: GCA_019347945.1. NCBI lineage: Bacteria > Pseudomonadati > Acidobacteriota > Acidobacteriota bacterium. The sequence continues at coordinate 98,953 of JAHWKK010000012.1, forward strand.
CGAATCGCAGCGATGCGACGACGGCCCGGGATGAGGATGTCGACGTGTCGAGGATATGAAGATGCGGAGATGCTGCGACGAGCAGGTACTTCCCCGATGCACCGACTCCGGTGATCGGGCCGGATGTTCGCGTAACGACGTGAACAGGATCTCGAAGCGAAGCGAGGGAGCGTATCTCGAAGGCAACTCCGTCATCGCTCTCGATTCCGAAGGGGTCGACCCGATTCTGAATCGTGTAAAGCCGACTCTGGTCGGCAGTGAGATCGGAAGCCCCGCTCGAGATCTGCTCGACGAGAATCGGATGAAGAGGATCCGAAGCATCGAATCGAGCGATCCCTCCCGCTCCCCACCCGTAAATGGTGGAGCCGATGACCCGTACGCCTTCGAGTGGGAAGTCCGCGCGGATCGACTCCAGCTGCAGCGGGCGGTCGGAGCTCAGCGAGATCACTCCGAGTCCAAAGTTGGAGCGTGCGAGGTAGATGACACCGGGACGTGAGGCGTCGATTGCCACACCGGTCGTCGGCACCCGTTCTTTCAGTTCTCCGGAAGAGGAGCTGAGGATCTGCAGACCGATCCCGGGAGTGATCGTAACCAGGCGATCGGCAGCGAGAGCCGAGGCATCGATCGGCCCCGCTTTCCGGAATCGAAGAGCCGGCTGGTCGCCGGAAAGATCCCACAATTCGAGAGAGGAACCTGAGACGACGAGGGTCGAGTCGTCGAAGTGAATCTCTTCGTGTCCCGGACTCGCTCTGTTTGCGAGTCTGACGGGAGGGTTCGCCGAGATGTTCCAGACTTCGAAACCCGCCGTCGTGAGAACCACGAGGCGGTCCTGATCGATCTCGAGATCGATCGCAAGCGCCGAGACCGGAATCGTCGTGAGGAGCCGGGAGGCGAGTGGGGTCGAGACATCCCAGGAAGAGATGGTGGGACCATTGGCCATCCAGACGACGCCGCCCGGTGCGACGTCGATGGCGCTCGGCACTCCGCGCTGAAGATGAACGCCGGCATCCAGGCATTCCGGCTGGATTGCCGCCAGGGGAGGCGCCAGCAGCACGATCAGGAGAGAGAAAACGGTGAAACTCGGAGCCTTTGCCGTCATTCGTGGAACCTCCGGAGGCGAGGGGACTGCAAAGGGCGTGCGTTGCCGAATCGCGGGGGTTGTCAGCCGTCGATCCCGACCCGGTGAGAGTCAGGGTGGGGTGGGAGTGTGCCCGGGCCGGGCCGACGACGAACAACCCCCGCGATTCCGCATCTAGTTGGGTGAAACCAGCATTGCCCAGTCCGCGTCATCACGAACCTCGAAATTCGTACGAAACTCTTCGCTGCGCTTGAGGCTCGCGCCCCGTAGAACCGAGCGCATCCAGGGAACGATCTCTTCTTTGACGCTGGTGGGGAGGCTGCGGACTTCTTCGAAAAACTTCTCGGTCTGGTGATCGCCATCCCACGGGAACAGAAGCGAGTCGAGGTGTGTGCTGAAAAACTGCTCCAGATTCAAGCCGTAGACGCCGACCAGGCGCTCGAGCTGGGAGAGCTTCATGGCGCCTACACGGTTTCCGGTCTCGAACGAGCTGATCGTTTTGGATCCCAGCCCGGCTGCCGAGGCGACCTGCTGCTGAGTCAGTCCGCTGCGATGTCGCAGCTCGCGAAGTTTCAGGCCTACGGTGCTCATCGTCGTCTCCCTTCCTCAGAATCGGCGCATCAGGCCGACCACGATTCCCTGAATACGAACGTCGTCGGGCAAGGCGTAGATCGGGGCCATGGTGTGATTTGCGGGTTGAAGTCGGATCCGGCTCTTCTCCCGGTAAAAGCGCTTCAGCGTGACTTCTCCGGCGACCATCGCAACCGCCATCTGGCCGTTCTCAGCGGTCTGCCTCGGAGAGATGATGACGAAGTCGCCATCGTGAATGCCGTCCTCGATCATCGAATCGCCACGAACCTTCAGAACGTAGTTGTCGTTGCGGTGCGTCAGATAGTCTGGAACCGAGATCGTCTCGTCGGAGGCTACGACCTCGAGGGGCTGCCCGGCCGCGATCGTTCCCAGAAGAGGAAGCTGCCGCAGGTCGTCGGCAGGCAAAGAGCGATCGACGATCTCGACTCCCCGCTTCTGGTTGGGATCCTTCCGGATGAGCCCCTTTTTCTCGAGAAGGGAGAGGTGCTTGTAGACGGTGCCGTAGGAGGTGTAACCGAACGCATCGCAGATCTCCCTGTGCGTCGGGGCGATCCCCTTCCGGCCTTTGAATCGGCGGATGAACTCGAGGATCTCCTGCTGGCGCTCTGTGAGGTATGTCATTTCTGCCTCGCTTTCGCTTCTAGGCGTAATATAGGCGGTAATGACGCGAAAGTCAAGCGGTATGGAGGCGGTCGTCCGGCGAGATCTCGAACCCGGCGCGCCTAAGCCGGCCGATGATGGCTTCGGCTCTGCCGACGGCTCCGGGCATGTCCGAGTGGATGCAGATCGTGTCGCAGTCGATCCGGATACTCTTCCCCTCGATTGACCGGACGGTGCGGGTGGAGGCGATGGCGACAGCCTGATCGGCTGCCTCCTCGAAATCGCTGATCAGCGAGCGCGGCTCGCTGCGGGGAACGAGAAGGCCGGACGAATCGTAGGCCCGGTCTGCGAAGGCTTCCCTCACCACGGGAAGTCGTTCGGGGGTGGCGAGTCGCAAAGGTATCGAGCCGGGAAGGGCGACGAGCGCGAGGTGAGCGCCGGCCCGCCGGACTGCCCTGACGAGGATCGATGCGAGAGCCTCGTCGGTCATCGAGTCGTTGTACAGGGCGCCATGAGGTTTGACGTGCCGAAGCTTCACGCCGCGCTGCTCCGCGAGACGCGACAGATCGCCGAGCTGTTGCGCGATCGAGTCTTCCAGCAGAGTCGGATCGATGTCGATCCGGCGCCTGCCGAAACCCTCCCGATCGGGATAGGAAGGATGCGCGCCGAGCGCGACGCCGTGTCGGGACGCCATCTCGATCGCATGAATCATCGAGGCGTCATCCCCGGCATGGCCTCCACATGCGACGTTTGCCGACGAGATCATCGGCCACAACTGATCCTCGAGATGCTGATCGTCTGGATTGCCGGCTTCTCCGAGGTCGCAGCTCAGATCGATCCGTTTCACGAATGAATTCTAACTTGCGGGAGCTCGGGGTCAGAGAAAGGGATCCGGTCGATTAACATTGGGACCATGAAGAGACTCGGGAGAACTTTCGGGACGTTGCTCGTCGGATTCGTCGCCGGTCTGGTCACGGCGTGGATCGTGATCGGGCCACGGGCCGATGCCGGCGAAGGGACGGTCGCATTCGCGAGAAATGTCGAAGCGGTATCCGACAGCGTAATGACGCTCGAGCTGATGGAGCGTTCGGGTTGCGAAGCCGTTCGCGATCACCATATCGAGCGTCTCCGCTCAGGCATTGTCGGGGCAGACGGGATCCTCGACGAGATCCCCCGGCTTCGGATCGACGACCTCCCATCGGCGCGGGCTGCTTTCGAGAAGGCGAGATCGTGGTCGGAGGAGCATGGACTCGACGAGCTCGGAGAGCGGAGCAGGGAACTGATTGACGATATGATCCAAAGGTGAACTTCGACCGAAACGTCACGCCGATCCGGATGATCCGGTTTCCCTGGAAGACAGCCGTCTACGCGGTTGCCGGTCTCATCGCTCTCGTTCTTCTCTTCTCGATGTGGTTCACAGTGGAGCCGGAGGAGGTGGGCGTGATCACCCGTTTCGGCAAATTCACGCGGGTGGTTTCTTCGGGGCTGCACCTGAAAGCGCCGTTCCCGATCGAGAGGGTCACGAAGGTACCGGTCGAACGGCAGCTCAAGGAAGAGTTCGGATTCCGAACCGAAGAAGCGGGCGTTCGGACGAGGTACTCCGAGGAGCAGTTAGAGGGCGAGTCCCTGATGCTGACCGGAGATCTCAATGTGGCGGTCGTAGAGTGGACGACGCAGTTCCGTGTGAGGGATCCCTACGACTATCTCTTCAAGGTCCGCAACCTGCGCCAGACGTTTCGCGACATGAACGAGACGATCATGCGGGAAGTGATCGGGGATCGCAGCGTCAACGAAGTACTGACGATCGGACGGCAGGCCGTCGCCTCGGAAGTCGAACGGCGGCTTCAGGAACTTTGCAACGCCTACGAGATGGGGCTCGCGATCGAACAGGTCGTGCTGCAGAACGTCGATCCGCCCGACCCGGTCCGCCCTTCCTTCAACGAAGTGAACCAGGCGCAGCAGGAGCGCGAGCGGATGATCAACGAGGCCCGGGCGGAGTACAACTCGATCATTCCCCGGGCACGGGGACGAGCGCTGCAGACAATCGCCCAGGCGGAGGGATTCGCGACCGACCGGGTCAACAGGGCAGAGGGGGATGCCGAGCTCTTCAATCAGCTGTACGCGGAGTACCGCCTGGCTCCCGACGTGACCCGGCGGAGGATCTATCTCGAGACCATGGCCGAGATCTACCCCCGCGTGAAACAGAAGATCGTCGTCGAAGAGGGAGTCGGGAGTCTCGTCCCTCTGCTGAATCTTCAGGACGGGGGGGCGGGACAGTGAAGAAGATGATTGGTCTCGTGGCCGGCGCCATTCTGCTGCTGGTCGTTCTCGCTGCGCTGTCCAGTGCCCTCTACACGGTTCACGAGACCCAGCAGGTCGTGATCACTCAGTTCGGCAAGCCGGTAGGCCTCCCGATCTCGACTCCCGGGTTGAAGATCAAGCTGCCGTTCGTCCAGCAGACGAATGTTTTCGAAAAGCGTTTCCTGGAGTGGGACGGCGAGGCCAACGAGGTTCCGACGCGCGACAAGCGATTCATCCGGGTCGATGCCTACGCCCGCTGGCACATCACCGAGCCGCTTCTCTTCTTTCAACGGCTGAGGGACGAGCGGGGAGCGCAGAGCAGGCTCGACGACATCATCGACGGCGAAACTCGCAATACGGTGGCGAACCACGACCTCATCGAGCTCGTCCGGTCGACCAACCGGGAGTTCGAGAGAAGCGAAGGTCTTCCGGGCGAAGAGGAGTACGAAGACATCGGAACGATTCGCTTCGGCCGCCAGCAGCTGACCGCGGAGGTTCTCGCTGCTGCGAGGGGTCGGACCAGAGATCTCGGGATCGAGATTCTCGATTTCAGGTTCAAGCGGATCGATTACGTGGCCGAGGTGCAGCAGGAGGTCTACTCCCGAATGATCTCGGAGCGGAAGCGGATTGCCGAACAGTTCCGGTCGGAGGGAGCGGGGGAGGCAGCCGAGATACAAGGGGAAAAAGAACGCGATCTGCAGGTGATCCAGTCGGAGGCGTACCGGCGCGCGCAGGAGATTCGGGGGGCGGCGGAAGGGGAATCGACCAGGATTTACGCACAGGCCTACGGGCGGGATCCCGATTTTTATCGGTTTCTCCAGTCGATGGAGACTCTGAAGAAGACATTCGACGAGAATACGACGCTGCTGCTGTCGACCGAGGGCGAACTGCTGAGACATCTCGACTCGGCCCGCTGAGGACTCGTTTCGACCAGGATTCTGCTGGCCCGCGATATGCAATCGGTGCGGTGTATGGAAAGACGGGTTTTGGAACGAACCGAAACCTCGACGCGGATCCCACCCAACCATCCGCGCACGACCGCTGCGGTCCCTTCTCGAATTGGACCGATTTGGACGACTTGGACGTACACCGCATCATCCGCCTCCGCAGCCTGACGCCGCAGCGGTCTTTCCTTTTCCTTCTCAGGGATTCGCAGTCTCGAACAGCGCCAGGACCTCGACGTTTCCCTCCGCTCCCCTGATCGGGCTCTCCTCCCGCGCGGAGCAACTCAGCCCCAGACTCTCAGCGAACGCGATGATCGCGGAGACCGCCTGCTCACGAGCGTCGGCGTCTCTGACGATTCCTCCCTTCCCGACGTGCTCGCGTCCGACTTCGAATTGCGGCTTGATCAGCGTCACGATCCGGGCACCGGGTGAGGAGATCCTGAGAGCCGCGGGGAGAATGTGGCGGAGCGAGATGAACGAGACGTCGATACTGACGAGAGAGACGGGCTCCGGGAGGGATTGCTCGTCGAGATAGCGGGCGTTCACCCGCTCCATCACCACGACTCGCGGGTCATTGCGGAGATGGATGTCGAGCTGGCCGTAGCCGACGTCGATGGCGTACACCCTCGCGGCACCTTTTTCCAGCAGGACGTGAGTGAATCCGCCGGTGGACGCCCCGATGTCGGCACAGACGAGACCGCCCGGATCGACCGAGAACCGTTCGAGAGCGTGAGCGAGCTTCACTCCGCCCCGGCCCACCCACGGATGCTCCGGTTCGGCGACCGCGATCTCGTCGGATTGGCGAACCTGGAAGCCGGCCTTTGCGACGATTTCGTCGTTGACCGATACGCGTCGGGACATGATGAGCGCCTGTCCCTTCGAACGATTTTCGGCCAGCCCTCGCGCGACGAGCTCGGCGTCGAGTCTTCTCTTGTTCACCGTGCGATCATCGGTTGGGACCGGCCTTGATGAGCCGATCAGTCCCGCGTCGATATCTCCGCCATCACGCGGATGAGGTTGCGCTCCTCCTCCGAGCCTTCCTCGTAGGACTTCCTCAGCTTGTCGATCTCATCCTGGCTCATGCTCGAGCGAACCGTGAATCCGTCTCTGGGCTGGACGGGCTTCATGATCATCGAGGACTGCCAGACTCCGGAAGGGAGAAGCCGACTGCTCGCGAAGACCTGGGGCAGGGTCGCCTCCGGATCGGGCTCGGAAGCCTTGATCGCGTCGCTCCAGTGCTCCCCCCTCGCGTTTGCCTTCTGTGCGGCGAGCATCCCGCTGACGAGGGAGAGCATGATCCGTCTGAGGTCGGTCTGCGCCCCCATGTCGAGGTCGGTGAACTCCAGCCCGATGTCGTACCGGAGCTCTCCCAGCGCCTCGCTGATCTGTTCGCGAAGGAGGCAGCGTGCGACATGAGCGTCGAAGCTGTGCCACGTCTCGTCGAACTGGAATCGAAGAGGTAGGTGGGTCCCCTGGTCGATTTCATTGGACCCTTCGACTCGCGCGCCGGCGAGGCCGATCTCCTGGAGGGTGACGTCGTGCTCACCGAGAACGGCGGGCATTTTAGAGTCGAGGGTCACACGCTGGGCGCGACGGCGGTCCGAACCTTCAGCTGTCATTAATCCTTCTCCTCCCCCTCAGTTCGCTTCGCAACGATATCCGAAAGGCGCAGGTCAGGCGAGAGTTTCGGCGAGAAGGGCTCGTACCCGGGCGCCTTCATCGCCGGTTCGCCGCGCGTAGTCTTCGAGCTGATCTTCGCCGATCTTCCCCACCGCGAAGTAGCGAGACTCCGGATGCGAGAAATAGAAGCCGGAGACCGCGGACGGAGGAACCATCGCGAGTGTTTCGGTCAGTTCGATACCGATCCGATCGGGCTGAAGCAGCCGGAAGATGACGGTTTTCAAATCGTGATTCGGGCATGCGGGGTAGCCTGGTGCAGGCCGGATTCCCTGGTAACGCTCCCGGATGATCTCGTCGATCGAGAGCTCCTTCTCGATCCCCCACGCTTTCCTCGCTTCGGCGTGAAGCATCTCGGCAAAAGCTTCGGCGAGGCGATCTGCGATCACCTTCACCATGATCGCGCGATAATCATCATGATCCCGCTCGAGCTCGCGGACGATCGGTTCGATTCCGAATCCGGTCGCGACGGCGAACATCCCGATCCAGTCGGGTGGTCCGGAGCTCTCCTGGACGAAGTCGGCGAGACAGAGGTGCGTGTCACCGGCCCGTTTCTTCTGCTGCTGGCGGAGCATCGGGAGCAGATGCCTCTCCTCTTCGGCGGAGACGATGATGTCATCGACCTCGGAATGGGCAGGGAAGAAGCCGTAGACACCTCGCGGCTCGAATGCGTGTTCCGGAACCGACTGGAGCATCGAGAGTGCGTCGTCGTGGAGCTCTCTGGCCCGTGAGCCGGCCCGGGCGTCCTCGAAGATCGCCGGGTACGTCCCGCGCAATTCCCACGCGTGGAAAAAAGGAGTCCAATCGATCCAGGGAACGAGCTCGCGCACCGAAGGGGTGACGATGCGAGTTCCTTCGAAGGACGGGCGGGGTGGCTCTGTCCGGTCGGAGCCTTTCCATCGGCGGGCTCGTGCGGTCTCGAGCGGGACGATCTCGATTTCCCCTCTCCGCGCCTCGTATTCGGTGCGCCATTTCTGCTGATCGTCGGCATTCCTGCTGAGAAAGGCTTCGCGGTCGTTTCCGATCAGCGCTCCGACCACACCCACCGAGCGTGAGGCATCGCTCACGTGGATGACGGGCTCTTCGCGGGCCGGAGCGATCTTCAGCGCGGTGTGGAGACGGGAAGTGGTCGCACCGCCGATCAGAAGGGGAACCTCCAGCTGGCTGCTCTTCATCTCGCGGGCCACGTGGACCATTTCATCGAGCGATGGAGTGATGAGTCCGCTGAGGCCCACCAGATGAGCACCCTCTTTTTTCGCGGTTTCGATGATCTTCGAAGCGGGAACCATGACGCCGAGGTCGATCACTTCGTATCCGTTGCAAGCGAGAACGACACCGACGATGTTCTTGCCGATGTCGTGGACGTCGCCTTTGACGGTAGCCATGACGATCCGCCCGCGGCTCGAGCTCGCCGCTTTTCGCTCTTCCAGAAAGGGCTGAAGATAGGCAACTGCCTTTTTCATCACGCGAGCACTCTTGACGACCTGAGGGAGAAACATCTTTCCGGAGCCGAAAAGATCGCCGACTACGTTCATCCCGTCCATCAGAGGACCCTCGATGACCTCGAGGGGATCACTGGCTTTCGCCCGGGCCTCTTCGGTATCGGTCTCGATGAACTCGACGATTCCATGAACGAGCGAGTGAGTGAGGCGGTCTTCGACCGGCGCCTCGCGCCATTCGAGCCCGGTGCGCTCCCGTTCGGTCTGGGTCTTTTCACTGCCGAGCTCCGCGCTCAGCTCGAGGAGCCGGTCGGTGGCGTCTTCGCGTCGGTTGAAGATCAGGTCCTCGACCAGATCTCTCAGCACCGGATCGATCTCGTCGTAGATTGCGAGCTGCCCCGCGTTGACGATTCCCATGTCGAGTCCGGCGTTGATGGCGTGGTAGAGGAACGCTGCGTGAAGTGCTTCCCGAATGACGTCCTGCCCCCGGAATGCGAAAGAAAGATTGCTCACACCGCCGCTGATAAGACATCGGGGAAAACGCTCCGAAAGAATACGTACGGTCTCGAGGAACGAGACGGCGTAATCGGCGTGCTCGTCGATGCCGGTACCGATCGTCAGAATGTTCGGATCGAAAATGATGTCCTCGTCATTGAAGCCGCATTCCTCGGTGAGGATCTGGTGGGAGCGTGAAAGGATCTCGATCCGTCGATCGGTTGTGGTTGCCTGCCCCAGTTCATCGAAGGCCATCACGACCACTGCAGCTCCGAGCCGTCGAACGGTTCGGGCCTGCGAGACGAACGGGTCTTCCCCCTCCTTGAGGGAGATGGAGTTCACGATCCCTTTCCCCTGGATATTCTCGAGGCCGGCCTCCAGGACGCTCCATCGAGAACTGTCGACCATGATCGGGACGGTTGCGATGTCCGGTTCGGCGGCAATGAGCCTGAGAAAGTCGACCATCATCTGCTCCGAGTCGAGCAGGCCCTCGTCCATGTTGATGTCGATGATGTTTGCGCCCCCTTCGATCTGCTGGCGGGCGATTGCAAGCGCGCTGTCCAGGTCGCCTTCGCGAATGAGGCGCGCGAATTTCCTCGATCCGGTCACGTTGGTGCGTTCCCCGACCATGATGAAGTTCGAGTCGGGGCGGATCGTGAGCGCCTCGAGCCCGCTGAGCCTCGTGAAAGGGAGACGCTCGGGTACCGCGCGCGGCGTGACTCCGGACACTGCTCCGGCGATCGCGGCAATGTGCTCGGGGGTTGTCCCGCAGCAGCCACCGACGATGTTGAGCCATCCGTTGCGGGCAAACTCGCCGAGAAATTCCGCCATCGACGCGGGTGTCTCGTCGTAGTCACCGAGCTCGTTAGGAAGACCGGCGTTGGGGTAGCAGGCGAGGTGCACCGGCGCGATTCTCGACAGCTCCTCGACATGCGGGCGCATCTCGCGCGGCCCGAGAGCGCAGTTGATGCTGACCGCCAGGAGATCGGCATGGGAGATCGAGTTCCAGAAGGCCTCGACGGTCTGGCCCGAGAGGGTGCGTCCCGAGGCGTCGGTGATCGTCACGGAGGCGATGAGTGGAACGCGTCGCCCGAGCTTCGCGAACGCTCGGGAAATGCCCGACAGAGAGGCCTTCAGATTGAGAGTGTCGAAGGTGGTCTCCGCCATCAGCAGATCGACACCCCCTTCGAGGAGTGCTTCGGCCTGCTCCTGATAGGAAGTCTCGAGATCTCTGAAGCTGACGGCGCGAAAACCGGGGCGATTCACATCGGGCGACAGAGAGGCGGTCCGGTTCGTCGGCCCCATCGAACCAGCAACGAATCGCGGGCGGGACGGGTCATCGGCGGTGGCGGCATCCGCCGCTTCCCTCGCGATTCTGGCTGCGGCGAGATTGATGTCCCGCACGGCGGCTTCCAGTGCGTAGTCCGCCATCGAGATCGAGGTCGCATTGAAGGTGTTGGTCTCGACGATATCGGCGCCGGCGGCGAGAAAATCCCGATGAATCTCCCGGATGACATCCGGGCGGGTGATCGAGAGGAGATCATTCGCTCCTCTGAGGTCCCGCGAATGATCGCGAAAGGCCTCACCGCGGTAATCCTCTTCGGTGAGGCGGTAACGCTGGATCATGGTTCCCATCGCTCCGTCGAGGATGAGGATGCGGCCTTCGAGAAGAATCTCCGGTGTCGTCTCCATCGGGTTCATTTCGCTCCAATCGAGACGGCTCGGGCCCGTTTTGGGGGCCAGAAGACTGGGAAAATCCGCGCCGGCTCTTTAGCTTTTTTTATGCTGGTTGCAAGCGTCCCCAAATCAATCCAGCGAAGTCGAGGTTAGCACATTCGCGGAAAATCGGCAGAGCTGCTCGACAGGATCCGATCTCTGTCCGTTTCCACCCGGCGGACGAGCGTCGAGACGTGGCCGTAGCTCCGCAGGCCGGGAAGCGCCGCGATGTCGCGGAGCCGGCTGAGCGACTCAATCCTGGCCAGATCCGCGATGATCGCCCGCCGGGGATGCCCGCGCGTCGTGCGGGGCTTCGCCTCGGTTTTGTTCAGACGATGTGCGCATAGCTATCGCGACGAAGCCGGCGGCACGCCGATGGCGCCCGCGAGCACGCCCTTCAGGATGGATGGCCGCTTCTTTCTTCTTCGCCCGAACCTCATCGATCCCTCCGGTGGGAACTTAGAGGAAGGAACCTAACGGGCCCGGGGCATCATTGGATCGCCGGGCTCTGCCTGTGAGAAACCGAGCCGGGCTGTGAATCCACATTTTTCACGACCGAGGGTAGGAAAACGTTCCTCTCGCCCACTGAGGTAGGTGAAAGCCACAACATAGGAGCAAGGATGCCCTTCACCCGGATGCTCGCAATTCGCGCGGTACTTTTGATGGTTTTTCTGTTGCTACTCGCGACTCCGCTCGCGGCTCAATGCGAATCGGTGCCGTATCCCAGTATCAGCCTCGTACCTACGAACCCTGTCCCCGATTCCGAGGGATTGATTGAGTACACCGTCACCTGGCAGTTTCCTTCAGAGCTCGAAGAGCTCGATTCTTCGAACCGGGTCTTGAAGTTGTGGGTTGATGGTGTCGAGCTCGAGTCGTGGGGCTCCAACAACGCAGCGATGTCGGGCACGAAACAGTACATTGACGATGTCTCCTGCAAAGATCCGGCAACGCGGGTGGTCAAGGTTGCAGCAATTGGCTGCGGTAAGGCCACGTACGCTGAGCACTCGTTCCAAGTACCGGAAAAGACACCGATCTTTCATGCGGTGAATGTCAGCGAGCCAGAAACCGCCGTTTACCAGATTGCCGCCACGATCGAATTCCCAAACACCAAAGAGGTAACTCTCGACGCCGATTACCGTTATACGGTTTTCGGGGTTGAGGGCGTCGCCACGACATCGGAGCAGTGGTGGGCGCCCAAGTACGGGACGACCGCAATAAATTTCCAGACTTTATGCGAGCCCGGAGGGAGCTATCCGTTTTTCGTTCGGGCGTACACGTGTGCCTCGCTCATGAGGGCCACGGTGGCCGAGTATGAGGGCAGCTTGAATATCCCCGACAAGACGCCGACGGTCGACCTCTCCGTTTACAGGGAGCCGGACGGAGAGGTCATCATGACACAGAACTATCACTTTCCGGTCTGGAAGAGGGACAACGCTGATACGTGGTGGGTTCACATCTACCGCAACGACGAACAGGAGGAGTTCAGTCCCGATTACTGGTGGGCAGAACAGAGCGGCACGCGAGTGATGGGGAAGTACTTCCCGAAGGACAAAGAGGATGTCAATCTGCTTCGAGCGGTCGCCAGGTTCTGTGCCGGAAGCGCGGAGGACGTAAAGTCGGTTCCGCCGGTGGAGGCTTCCTGCGAGATCGGCCCGAAGAAAGTTTCAGGCGCCACCGCGCTCGGTTCCGCGGTGCCACCGCAGCCCGTGAGCTCGTGCCCCGACTGCGTCGGCGCACCCATTCACCTCGGGTCCGGCAACATGCGGATGAATGACCTCGATCCCGTGGCTGGCGAGATCCAGCTCGACCGGACCTACGACAGCCAGGATTCCGGTACGCACTGGTTCGGCCGCGGCTGGTGGTCGCTTTTCGATTCGAAGATCACATCGGTCAGGAGCGGGCAGTATCTCGTCGTTTCCGACCTGGCGGGCGATCAGTTCACCTTCGAAGATCGCGACGGCGCCCTCGTTCAGATTGATCCATCGCCTCGCATTCATCGCGTCGTACTCGAACATGACGCCGCGAACGCTGTATGGCGGTTCGGCAGCGCCGATTCCGAGGTCCGCCAGGTCTATCGGACGATGGACGGCAAGCTCGTCGGATTCGATCTCGTCGGAGGGCGCTCGTACACGGTCGGCTGGAGCGCGGATGTTCCCACCTCCGTCAGCGACTCCTGGGGCAACTGGAACCTGACCGTCAACAGCAATGCGGAGGGAAGGATCAGCTCGATCGTTTCTCCCAACGGTACGTGGAGTTACGAGTACACCACCACGGGCCACCTGACGCGCGTCGCGCTCGACGCTGTCACCTGGCGAACCTACACGTATTCGAGCACGTACGCGAGCGCCGTGATGACTGCCGCCCATGATGCCGCAGGCAAGCTCATCGAGTCGCATGCGTACGATTCGGCCGGTCGCGCGATTTCATCGATCTCCGAGGAGAACGCCGTGACCAACATTACCTGGGTGACTGGCCGCGTACCGGGCGAGTTTGCTGCTCGGATCACCGACGGATCCGGTAAGGTCACGACGTATTACACGCGCCAGGTAGGTGGACGGACGCGGACGGTCGAGATCGACGGGATCTGCGACTGCGGCACCGATGACACCGTCTTCGGGTTCGAGGAAGACGGCGATCTCGTCCGAGAGCAGAACGCGCGCGGTTACATCACCGAGCGTACCTTCGATGGATTTGGCAAGGTTCTCTCGGAAACGACCGCACTGAAGCCGACCGGATGCGATCCGGAGACCGATGCGAACCATTGTCGTCTCAGTCCCGATTCTATTCTCACGGCGGCGCTCGAGACGAGCGCCGCCTCGCGCACCGTCAACTATGAATATGGCGATCCCAGCTGGCCGACCGCGGTCACGCGAATCTCGCGGTCGAGCATTCTCGCGCCGGGACAGGAGACTTCGACGACTTTCACCTACGACGCCGAGACCGGCCAGATTCTCGTCCAGAACGACTCCGGCTGGACCGGGTCGCCCGCCGAGCTCGAAACCCGGACGACGACCACGACTCTTTACGACGGCACCGAAGGGGCTGTTTTCAATCCCGGAGGAGTTTTCCAGAGCTCATGGCTCACGCTCGCGCAGCCCGCCGGGTTCCGCAGGCGCGTCGACGGGCCGCGCACGGATGTCGCCGACGCGACCGACTTCGTTTATTACCCGGTCGACGCTTCGGTACCATCCGGATCGCGTGGCAAGCTGGCCGCCGTTCGCAACGCCGCCGGACACATCACACGCTACGAGAACTACGACGCCCTCGGGAACGCGCAGAGAATCGTCGATGCGAATGGCGTTGTCACCGAGAGGACCTTCGATACGCTCGGCCGGCTCGTTTCGACGACGACGCTCGGGGTCTCCGGATGCGACACGACGCTCGATCCTCTCTGTTCGACGGACATCACGACTACGCGCACCTACGCCGGCCTCGGTCCGCTGCAGTCCGACACCAGCGCGGACGGCGCCGTCACGGCTTACACGCTCGACGATCGCGGACGGACCACCACGCTCGAACGAGGCCCCTCGGCTGGAACGATGCTCGAACGAATGAGCTACGACTACGATCCCGCAACCGGACTGAAGTCGGCTGACCGCACCCTCGGCTGGAATGGCAGCGCGTGGGTCGAGACCCGATCCCAGACCTTCGACTATGACAGCCGCGGCCAGCTCCTCTTCACGACGTTCCCCACCGGGGACACCGTCAGCTATGAGTACGACGCCGCGCGCAATCTCGTCGCGACGACCGATGAGAACCACACGAGCGCCAACACGCTTTACGTCTACGATCCGGCCGATCATCTTACGGAAATCCGCCAGCTTCTCGACGGCGCGTGGATTACGACGAGGTACGGTTACGACGGCGACGGAAATCTCGTCTCGGTCACCGACCCGAACGGGAACATCACGACCTATGTCTACGACGATTTCGGGCAGATGATCCAGCAGTCGAGCCCGGTCACCGGGACGACGACTTACGACTACGACACCGCGGGCAGTCTCGTCACGACGACCGACTCCCGCGGCGCCACGACAGGCCGAGCCTACGACGTCCTCGGTCGGACGCTGTCGAGCACGACCACCCTGGGAGCCGAGACCGAGCAGGTCGGCTGGACCTGGGACAGCGGCACGTTCGGCATCGGGCGGCTTGCGAGCATGTCCGACGAGCTCGGCACGGTCGATTACACGTACACGCGGCTCGGCCAGCTCGCCCGCGAGCAGCGCTCGATTTACGGTTCGGTCTACACCACTGCTTACGCTTACGACGAGGAGGGCAACCGAACGCGGCTGAACTACCCATCCGGGCTCATCGTCGAGACCGGTCACGACTACGCGGGGCGGCCGGTCTCGGCCTCGACCCCTGGTGGCACCGTCTATGTGACGAGCGCCGAATACGAACCATTCGGCCCGATGAAGTCGCTCGTCTACGGGAACGGGACGCAGAAGGTTGTGAGTCACGACACCCGATACCGGCCGCGGACGATCGACGTTGCCGGACCCGCGGGGCCGGTCGCCGAATGGGGTTACTCCTACGACGGCGTTGGCAACATCACGGGCATCGCCGACGCGCTCGACCCGAAATTCAGCCGGACGTTCGGTTACGACGAACTGAACCGGATCACGCAGGCGAACACGGGCGTCGCGCTCTGGGGCACGGGCAGCTACACCTACGACGCGATGGGGAACATGCTCTCGGCCTCGCTCGGTACCGCACAGCGATCGTTCGCCTACCAGGGAACGACGCCGAAGCTCGCGACGTCAACGGACTTCTCCGGTGGGACGACGCCGGTATCGTACGACAGCGCGGGCAATGAGGTCGCGCGCTCCGCGACAACGTTCGATTACTCGTCGAGAAACAACCTGGTCGAAACCGCCGGTCTGTCGTACCGCTACGATGGCCGGGGCCTGCGCCTCGTCACGGCAGGTTCGACCGGTTCGATCGCCATGGTGGCCTCCTCGCTCGTCGAGATCGAAGGGGGTGAGGCGGCGACTGGAACAGTGACGCTCACGCAGCCTGCGCCTGCTGGGGGAGCGGTCGTAGACCTCATCAGCTCGTCATCCGACCTGACGGTTCCTTCGTCAGTGACGGTTCCCGAGGGAGCAACCACCGCACTCTTCACGATCTCGGCGGCGTACACCGCGGAAACCCTTCCCGCCGTCGTCACCGCCCGCTGGGGTTCAACCGCATCGGTCGCCGTCTCGGTTCGAGCGATGCCGGCGGTGACTGGCATCCAGCTCACACCCAACGACGTCGGGGGTGGCAGTTCATCGACCGGCACGGTCACCCTCGACCGTCCCGCTCCTTCGATCGGAACCGAGGTCACGTTGACCAGTTCGGATGTAAACGCGGCGACTGTTCCCGCTTCGGTGATGGTGACGGATGGTCAGAGTACGGCGATCTTCACTGTCGACACGAGTGTGGTCGAGAACACGACCACTTCGTCGATCCGCGGAACGACACTTTCGGGGACGAGCTCCGCGACGCTCACCATCCGCAGGAGCACGGCGGATCTCGCGAGCATCGACCTGGGAAGCGGCACTGTCGTCAGCGGTTACCCGATGACCGGCTCTGTCGTTCTCACAGCACCGGCACCCACCGGCGGGGCAGTTGTTGCGCTCGAATCGACCGATCCGGTGAATGCTCCCGTTCCCGCCGAAGTGACGGTTCCCGAGGGGGAAACTTCGGCGCCGTTCGCGATCGCCACGAGGCCACTGACGAGCTCGAGCACGGCCACGATCAGCGGGACATTTGGGCTCACGCAGGCATCGACGCTGACGCTCCTGGCATGCGCGGTACCGCCAATGCATCCCGGGCCGTCGTCGTTCCCGCAGGATGATTCCGTCTGGTCGGACGACACCGTCCCGGGTACCGGTATCGTGAGCTGGAAATGGTCGACCGAGCAGGCGGTGAGCGGAACCAAGTCACACACGAACTGGGAACTCGTTTCCGGACTCTCGGCGCACTCTTTCCATGACGCTCCGAACTGGTTTTTGGGACCGAATGACAGTCTCTTTACCTATGTTCTTCATGACCCGTGTCACCCTACACGCGCGATCATGCTGTCGTGGCGCGACGAGAACGGTTCATGGGAGCACCGGGCGTACTGGGGCGAGAATCTCTTCACGGCCGGTACCGACGGAACAGCAAGCCGGAAGAGAATGGGGGATCTTCCGCAGGTCGGCGACTGGGTCCGGCTCGAGGTCAACGCCGCCGATGTCGGGCTCGCGAACAAGTCGGTGAATGCAATGCACTTCTCGACGTATGACGGTTGGGTCTGGTTCGACCGGTCGGGTTTCGGTGTCTGCACACTGGGAGAACTTGCACAACCGACCGACTTCAATCCCGCCGAAGTGGTCTGGTTGGAGGATACTTACATCTGGGCTGCTTCATGGAACTGGCAGTGGGTTTCCGATCAGAAGGCGAGCGGGGATCTCTCGCACAGCCACGCCCCGGCGGTTGGAGCGTACTCACAGGGCTTCCGGGATGCGCCCACGGTCACCGCGGGTCCGGGCGATTCCTGGTCTCAGTATGTTCTTCTCGACCCCTGCAATCCTCCCCGGGAGATCATGCTCGAGTTCAGAGTGGGAAATAACTTCGCGAACCGTGCATACTGGGGAGAAAACCTCATCGAGCACGGAACGCCGGGAACATCCGAGCGCGTCTACATGGGGCCGCTTCCACCGCTCGGCGTCTGGACGCGGCTGGAGATGCCGGCCGAGTGGATCGGTCTCGTGAACAAGGCGGTCAACGGGATGTCGTTCGTCGTCTACGACGGAAGGGTATGGTGGGACCGGACGTCCAGAGTGCCTGGTACGGCTTACGACAACGCCGCGTGGAACCGCTACGCGACCCAGTCGTCGACCGCAGGCTCGGCCGCCGCCACGCTCGCGACCGACAACTCGACCTCAGGCAACGGCTCGCTGGGGGAGGTTTCGATGACGAACGTCGAGGCCCAGCCGTGGTGGGAGATCGACCTCGGCAGCCTCCAGTCGATCCATCGGATCGACATCTGGAACCGGACGGACTGCTGCCAGTCCGATCTCAGCGACTACTACGTGCTGCTCTCCGACGTGCCGTTCGATTCGACCGACCTCGCGACAACTCTCGCTCAACCGGGCGTCAGAGCGATTCACGTCGCGGATCACGCCGATGTCCGGCGGCTCGAGATGCAGGAGACTGCACGGTTCGTTCGGATCCAGTTGAACGGGACGGCGGCTTTGCAGCTCGCCGAGGTGAAGAT